>CAYJLT010000007.1:0-30371 GCA_964371295.1 uncultured Treponemataceae bacterium | reverse complement strand
TCTTTTGGTGGTTCTACACCAGCTCTTTCTAACTCTTCAGTATTCCAGAAAAAGCCCATTACCCCCCTATAAATACCGTACCAGTATCCTTCTGGGTGCTGGTATTGTGGGCCTAAAAGGTTCTTTGCATTTTCAGCATCATATGCCATTAAGAGACCTTTATTTGCAGCTTCATTGTACGGATCTGTTGTTCCACCAAACCAAACATCAGCTGATGGGTTTCCATTTTCTTCTTCAATTTTTGTTAAAACTTCTCCACCAGATAAGCGTTGGTATGATGTTCTAACACCCGTTTTGTCTTCAAAAGCAGCAGCTACAGCGGCTACATACTCTTCTTCTGCTGTGCCGTAGATAACAAGTTCGCCTGCATCTCTTTGTGAATCACTACCGCCACCTGCAAAAGCAACGCTAGTAAGCATGACTATTAAAGCCAATAACAAAAGTTTTTTCATTTTTTTCTCCTTATGGCATTCAACCATTTATAAAATAATATACATATAATTTTATCACGGGATTTTAAATAATGCAAGGGATATAACTAAATAAATTAAAGAATACCTAATTTTTTTTTAGTTGTATTGTGATTTTCTGACTATATTTTAGCTATTCTGACTCATGGTCTTCTTTTGTGAGCTTTTTTACCCACCTTTTTTTGTTTAAAAAATTAAATGCGAGCGCAAGCTTACCAAAATCGGATAATTTTGCAAGCCCAAAAATTATAGGTGCTGATACGCTGGTATAAAATGTAAATAGAACAGCAATAGGAGCAAATAATATTATAGTTACTGGAACATCAACTACAACACCAAATACGGTATCTCCACCTGCCCTCGAAACAGAAAACTGTGCATTTAATAATGCCCACATTGGCATGTAAAAGCCCACAACGTACAAAAGATGTTTTGTAATTACATGAGCTTCATTTGTTAAGTTTGCAAAAATTACTGGTATAGCAAACGTTGATACTATCATACAAAGCCCTATTCCGGCTCCTGCAACAACCGACCCACTCATAAGCCACTTAGCCCTAATTTGAGCTTCTTGTAAGTGTCCAGCACCTAACCTATTCCCTACCAAAACGGCAGTTGCAGTATGAATGCCTGCAAAAACAAGATAAAAAATATTTGCTATTGCAAACCCTGCCGCCATTCCTGCAACATTTTCTGCACCACCTCTTGAGTTATATAACGCAGTTAAAAACATTTCAGAGCCAACCCACATAATTTCTGAAAAAAATATCAAGGTAGACTTGCGAACTATTTCAATAAACATTGGAATGTTTACCTTTAGTAGGTTTCTAAACCCAACATAAAAAGGAACCTTATGGTACTTTGCATATATAATAAACATAAGAGCTTCAAATATTCTTGCTATTACAGTCGCAAGGGCTGCTCCTTCTACTTCTAAGCGCGGTGCTCCCAAATTTCCATAAATAAACACCCAGTTTAGAAAAGTGTTTATAAGAGTTGCAAAAACAGAAATGACAAGAGGAATAGTTGGTTTGCCAATTTCACGAAAGGAAGAGCCAATGGCAAATGAAAATGGCATAAAAAGTGCGGTAAAAGCAATAATTTTCATATACTCTGATCCATGCTTGACAAGTTCTGTTTGAGCAGTGTTGCCATGAGTCATAATATTAATAAGCGGAGATGGGTTAAAAAATAAGAGTGAACCGTAGATGATTCCTATTAGCACTGCTACAAGGATTTTAAATCGGTATGCTTGTTTCATACCCCAATCATCTTGAGCACCCTTATATTGTGCAAGGTAAACGCCACCTGCTATCATAACGGTATTTAGAAGGACAATAAACAGAAAGTTAAATTGATTTGCAACATTTACAGAGGCCATCATTGAGTCGCCTAAAGCTGAAACCATAAAATTATCAACAAGGGAAACAAGTGCAGTTATAAACTGTTGTAGCATAACTGGAAGTGCAATAGCTAGTGCTTTTTTGTAAAACTGTTTATGCCCAAATAAAGGATTTTTTTCCATAATTTCCTACTCTTCTAGAAGAAGGATTATATACAAATAGAAAAATAATTACAAGTAAAGTGCTATAACTCGCTTGACAATGAAGACGAAACCACTATAATTATAAATACAATTCGATTAATGATTTGGAGAATATAATGAAAAGAAAGATTTTTATCACAATTTTATGCTTAGTGTTAACAGCGATAATACCAATGAGTGCGTTTGCTCAATATGCAACAGGCGATGCAGCTGGAGCAAGCATTGGTGGAGGTACACTCAGTGGCATATCTTTTACGGGAAAACTGGAATCAATGCCCGTAATTTGGGGTGCTGGCTTGGGTTTTGATGGTCAAAATTTAGGACTTGCTATAACAGCAGATCGATGGATGCTACACAATTACATAGGCACAATTGAATTAGCAGATGTATACTTTTATTTAGGGCCAGGTGCAGATGTAGAAATGGTGCTGGGAAATGTTTTTGCTTTAGATATTGGTGCTCGTATGCCTATTGGTTTTTCTTGGCTTGTTGATAGCCCAGGTTGGGAGCCATGGGAAATTTTTACAGAAGTTTATGTAGGTGTTAATTTAATTGGTTTTATAACAAGTGATGCCTATTCAGCGCTTACAGTTTTAGGATTACCAATTGCACAGGAAATTCCATTTAACGTATTTAATACCGTAGATCTTGGTTTGAGTCTAGGTTTTAGATACTGGTTTTAAGAATTAGTAAGAGAGAGTAACAGTGACATTGTTACTCTTTTTTTTATATCTTCTACCTATGTAGAAAAAAGATTTGACAAATTCACATTCATGCTTCATAATTATTATATATAAAACTTATATTAGGAGATTATGATGAATCAAGATGTTTTAAAAATGGTACAAGAACAAGTAAACAAAGAGCTTTACTCTGCATATCTTTACTTAGCAATGGCTGGATGGTGCTCTGAACACAGTTTTTCAGGATTTGAAAAGTGGATGAGAACACAGGTTAAAGAAGAAATGTCACATGCAGCATACATGATGAATTACATTCAAGACAGAGGCTATGCTGTAGAACTAGAAACAATCAAAAAGCCTGAAGGTAAATGGAATTCAATTCTTGAAATCTTTGAAGCATCATACGCACATGAAAGATCTGTCACAAAATCAATAACCAACATTTTTGTAAAAGCAAGAGAGATGGTTGACATAAAATCTGAAAGCTATTTTCAATGGTTTATTTCCGAACAAGTTGAAGAAGAAAAAACTGTATCAGACATTATTGGTCGCTTAAAAATTGCCGGTAATTCAAGTGAAGCTTTATTAATGCTTGATAAAGAGTATGGCGCACGTACTTTTACCATGCCATCAAACATCAGTTTTTAAGTTACGCGAGACGTTAAAAAAGATGCAACCCAGTGTTGCATCTTTTTTTGACATCACATTTTATTTTGGCAGTTTATTTATAAAAAAAACTTACTTCTTGCATAGAGTCTTTCTTTATGCTAGACTAGTTTTAGGAGATATATATGCAAAATTTTGAATACTATACACCAACCAGAGTTATTTTCGGAAAAAACACTGAAACAAAGGTAGGCGAGTTAATTAAAAAACAGTGTGCAAAAAAAGTGCTCGTTCACTATGGCGGCGAAAGTGCAAAAAAATCAGGTTTACTTGACAGGGTTTTTGAATCACTAAAAGCTAATAATATTGATTATATCACACTTGGCGGTGTAGTTCCAAACCCTCTTCTTTCACTTGTGCATGAAGGTGTAGAACTATGTAAAAAAGAATCAGTAGATTTCCTTCTTGCTGTTGGAGGCGGGAGTGTTATAGATTCAGCTAAAGCTATTGCATTAGGTGCATGCATTGATTTTGATGTATGGGACTTATATACGCGAAAAGCAGAAGCAAAAGAGAGTCTTCCTGTTGGTTGTATTTTAACAATTGCAGCTGCAGGTAGCGAGATGAGTAATAGTTCAGTAATTACAAATGAAAATGGCCTTATTAAGAGAGGTCTCGGTACCGATTTAAGTAGATGTGCATTTGCTATCATGAACCCTGAGTTAACTATGACATTGCCTACGTGGCATACAATGAGTGGTGTTACGGATATTATTATGCATACTTTAGAGCGATATTTTTGTATAAATTCAGACTCTTCAGATAATACGAGCATGATGACAGATTCCATTTCTGAAGGACTTATAAAAACAAGTATAGCTAATGGATTAGTCCTTAAAAATAATCCAAACGATTATAAAGCAAGAGCAGAAATTATGTGGGCTGGTAGTTTGTCTCATAATAACCTTACACAGTGTGGCTATAGTCAGCCAGACTGGGCAACACATCAAATTGAACATGAATTAAGTGGAATGTTTGATGTTACACATGGCGCAGGACTAGCTGCAGTTTGGCCAGCATGGGCACGATACGTAATGGATGCAAACTTTGAACGCTTTGCAAAACTGGGACGTGAAGTGTTTGGCATTGAAATAACCGACGCAAAATCTGCTGCAGAAGAGTGTATCCAGAAAATGGAAAATTTCTTTGAGTCAATTGGTATGCCTACAACTATTTCAAAGTTAGAGCTTTCTCTTACAGATGGAATAATTGAAGAGCTCGCAACAAAATGCTCATTCCAAAAAACACGAACAGTTGGCTCCTTTAAAACGCTCGACTTTGATGATATAAAAGCTATATACAAAAAAGCAATATAAAAATGCACACATTACTTGTATATGCTCATCCAAGTGAAAAAAGTTTTTCATTTGAAATTAAGAATGCAGTAATAAAAACCCTTGAAAACAAAGGTTGGACATACGAAATATCCGACCTTTATAAGCAGGGGTTTGTTACTGATATGACAGAAAAAGAATATGAACGCGAAGCATTTTATAAAAAAGAGATTGAACTTCCATGTGATGTGCAAATTGAGCAAAATAAAATTCTTCGTGCTAAAAACATCATTTTTGTTTATCCAGTCTTTTGGACAGAAGCACCTGCAAAGCTTGTTGGATGGTTTGATAGAGTTTGGACACTTGGGTTTGCATACGAAGACTGTATAATGCCAAAGTTCGAAAACGTTTTGTTTTTTGCCATTGCAGGAAACACACAAGAACATCTTGAAAGCAAGGGATTTGCAAGTGCTATGAAAACAGTAATGTGTAACGACCGAATTGGTACTAGGGCAAAAAATTGCTCTTTGCACATTTTAACTGAGACTTCAAGAGGCATGCCCAACAGAGAAAAAATGGTTATAAAGCATCTCGAAACTGTTCAAAAAGTTATTTCATCACTATAATAAATATCCATAGCGACTACGTGCATTGATTTTTTTTAGTACCAACTGATTTCACAGAACAATTTTCTTATTTAGTATGTATCAAACTTGTGCACGGTAGTTGAAACGTACGTTTTTCCTTTTTTTAATATACAGCTAGGGAAAGCGGATTGATTTGGCGAGTCGGGATAGCATTGTGTTTCCAAACAAAACCCTGTATGTTTTGGATATGCTATACCATTTTTGCCACATGCAATATCAAGAAAGTTACCAGAATAAAACTGCACACCAATTTGGTCTGTATGCACAGTCATTACACGCCGGCTTGTAGGTTCTTTAACTTCTGCACATAGGCGAAGATCATCTTTTCCCTCATTTAGGCAAAAGCAATGATCATATCCTCCCGCTGAATGAATTTCTTTACCAATTACTTTTGGAGCTCTAAAATCAAATGGAGTCTTTGTAACATCTGCAAGCTTACCTGTAGGTATTAAATCGTTCCCGACTGGTAAATAATTATCTGCATTAATCATCATTATATGCGATGTAATTTCACCCTTACCCTCACCTTTTAAGTTATAATAAGAGTGGTTTGTTAAATTTATAGGTGTTTCAGCATCTGTTTTTGCTTCATACTTCATAATAATTTGATTTTTATTTGTAAGTATATAACTAACTGTCATTTTAACATTACCAGGAAACCCCTGCTCGCCATCGTGGCTAGTTCTAGTAAAGCATACACCGAGACCTTCTTTTGTAGCAACTTCTTTACCCTTCCACACCATGCGATTATACCCATCAAAGCCACCGTGCAAACTATGCTTTCCATTATTTTCATCGAGCTTATACTCAATTCCATTTAATGAAAACTTTGAATTAGCAATTCGATTTGCAAACCTACCTACAAATGCCCCAAAATATGTTGCAGAATCTTGAATGTATCCACCCATTGTAGAATATCCAAGTACAATATCATCACACTTTCCTTTTCGTAGTGAATCAGGTGCAGAAGGAACAATAATACTTGTAATTATGCATCCATAATTCATCACAGAAAATGACATTGATTCATTTGAAACAGTGTATAAGTTTACTTTTTTGCCATTACTCAAAACTGCAAACTTTTGCTTTTTAATCTTCATATTACCTCGCTTTCTTGTTTTCACAGTATAACATATGTAAAAAAAAGAAAATAGATAGCTATAAGTATTCAGTAAAATATTTATATAAAAATTTTTGCATTATACTAAATTGTTACCTTTTATTTTTCGATAATATATGCGTAAGAAACTGCAAAAATGCATTCTTATTGTTAGGAGATTTTATGAATATTTTTTTTAAGGGTTTACTAGTACTAGTAATTTCACCTATTATTTTTTCATGCATCACCCCATCTCAAACGCAAGATATGAGTGGGGCAATGAGCGTACAAGAATTAATTATGGCTGGAAGAAGTGATGAAGTCCAATCATTGTTTGAAACACAAGCCGACATAAACTTAGCAGATGAAAATGGAAACACAGCATTACATACAGCAGCCCTTGTTGATAATGCTGATATTGTATATTTTTTGTTATTTAAAGGTGCGAATTCTGAGCTAAAAAATTTTAATGGTGATACACCTTTACATTTGGCGGTTAAGAATGGTGGTACTGCATCAACAACCTTGTTGGCGGCAATAGGAAGTAATGTTTTTGCACGTGACAATGAAGGAAATACTGCGATAGAAATAGGCCTGTCTAAAGGTAGCACTTTCTATGAATCATTACTCACACGACACACAGGTAGTTTGCAAGACATACATGGCTCATCTGTTGTGCACTATTTGGTTAAAAATGGCGATCTAGACGGAATTGATTATGCTATAAAAAATGAATTATCATTATCTCTAAGAAATAATGATGGCATTACCCCTTTGCTGCTTGCATATAGTCAAAAAGATATTATCTCGGTTGAAATTGCATCTAAGTTAATTTTGGGAGATGCGGCTCCAGAGCGAGGAACCTATGCTTTTTTTGAAGATGCAATTAAAACAAGAAATCCTTCCATACGATTTGATGAAGGACAAACTCCGTTACACCTAGCAGTTATCTTAGGTGAAACACATATGGTAGAATATTTAATTCAGTCTGGAGCTTCAGTAAACGCAAAAGATAGCTCTGGCGCAACTGCTTTACATGAGGCAGTTAGATATGGTCACTTAAATATTGTGAAAACCTTACTAGATTCTGGTGCTGATGTTGCTGCAAGAGATAGCCTAGGAAAAACTCCATTATTAATAATTACACCAGAAGAAAATCAGTTTGCAATATATGAGTACTTACTACAAAATGGTGCTAATATAAATGCGACAGATTCATTCGGCGACACAGCATTACACATAGCAACACTAACTGAATCTAACATAAAAATTCTAGAATACTTAGTTTCCAACGGTGCAGATATTAACGAAAGAAACAAAAAAGGGGTTACACCACTTGCACAAGCTGTAGAAAAAAGACTAGCAGAACATATTGAGTTTTATTCAAGTAGAGGCGCAGACATTTATGCTGCAGATATTAATAATATTACACCAATATCAAAATCTCTTGATGCAGGGTTAGACATGACTAAGCAACTAATTAATGATAAAAATTTTGCACATAGAGACTCATTGGGAAATACAGCACTTCACATTGCTATAGCAAAAAATGCAAGCATAGACCAAGTTGTCTTTTTATTAGATATGGGTATTGATGTAAATGCAAGAAATCGAAATGGTCATTCACCTCTGTATCTAGCTGTTCAAGAAAACCGACGTACAGTTGGTGAGCAGTTATTAGCAAATGGTGCTGATGTATTTTCTTCTGACAGTGATAATTCTTCTCCATTGCGTTTAGCACTTACATGGGGAGAAGACGTGCAAGACTGGGTACTAACATCAGAAGTTATAAAAGCAAAGGACGGTTCAGGAAATACTCCACTTCACTATGCAGCAGAATGGGAATTAAATGACGCAGTAACTAGCCTGCTAGAAAAAGGAAGCGATGCAAACGCTCAAAACACAAATGGTGAAAGTCCAATTTTTAATGCGGTAAAATCAAATAATATTGAAGCAATACTGTTACTTCTAAGAAGTGGTGCTGATAGAAATTTAAGAAATTATTTAGGTGATACTATAGTTCACTACAGTGTACGCTGGAATGCTGGAGAAGCAGCTAGATTGGCAATAAACAATGGGTATGATATAAATGCTCAAAACCTCGCAGGAAAAACACCCTTGCATCAAGCCTCTAGAAATGGTAAGCAAGAGATAGTTTCGCTACTGTTACAAGAAGGCGCAGATATACATGCAGCTGATACTGCAGGTAGAACACCAGTTATGGATGCAATTCAAGGACAAAATATTCAAAATGTTCGATTACTATTCGCAAATGGCGCAAGTGCATCAATCCCTGATATGTATGGGAGAAATGCATATCATGAAGCAGTTGAAACTGAAAATATTGAACTAATTCGTGTCGTAAATGAGGCTGGTGGAAATGCCCTTGCACGAGACACACATGGTAGAACACCTCTTTCTCTTGTTTTTGTTAAAAACCTAGATCTAGTGAAAGCTGTATTATCAAATGATATAGATTTAACAGATTCAGATGGAAATACACCTTTGCATATTGCAGTTATAAACTCAACAAGTAATGAAATATTACAGTACCTGCTTGATGTTGGCTATTCCCCAGATAGAAGAAATAGTGAGGGTAAAACTCCTCTGCTTTTAGCAGCTCAGAAAAATGCAACAGAATATGTAGAGTATTTTTTACAAACAGGATCTGATCCATTTATAAAAGATAACTTGGGCGAAAGTGCGCTTAGTTTTGCAATAAAAAATAACCCTGAAATCTTAAATGCTATTGTGCAGCTTTCAGGCTCAAGCCGTGATATTGCTGGTGAAACAATCTTGCATTATGCTGCTAGAGATGCAAGCCTAGAAACCGTACAGCGTTTGATATCAATGGGAATGGATAAGACAATTCAAAACATCTCGGGTGAGACTGCTTATGATATTGCAGTACGTTGGGACCGCGATGATATTGCACCTTTACTAAAATAGTGAGATTAGTAGAAAGTGAGCTATTTAGCTCACTTATTTTATGTCTTGCTATTTATCTTAAAAATCATTATATTTAATGTATGAGTGAATCAACACAGTGGTTAGATGATGCATATGAACAAGTTCTTGAAGAAGAAAAACGAGGTTTAGAGCGTAGACGCCAACATGACCCTAATCTAACTATAGATGACATACAGGGAATACTAGATAATTTATACATTAATGATGGAAATAACTGGGAAGGTAGAGGTCCCTTGGCTGATGTTGTATTTGCGGCAACCATTGCCGCCTATGAAATGTATATAGAAGAATGGAAAAAGGAAATATCAGCTTAGAATACTTAGCCGCAAAAAAGCTTTTTTGTATTAGCAAGAACAATTTCTGCAAGCCTGTCACTTTCAATATCTAACATGCTTGAAACAAACTCATACACATGCCTTACTAAAACCGGCGTATTAACCTTGCCACGCAATGGCACTGGAGCTAAGTATGGCGCATCTGTTTCTAATAAAAGTAAATCTTTTGGTATATAGTTTATAAGTTCTTTTGTAGCATCAATATGTGATTTTTTTGCGTAAGTAATACTTCCCGATAACGAAATATACCAACCTAAATCTAAAAACATCTTAGCTTCTTTTTTACCATATGAATAGCAATGAATGACGCCATTATTCCAATTACAATTTTTGATACAGTTATATGTTTCCACTGCAGCGTCTCTAGAGTGAACAATAACAGGAAGATCTAGTTTTTTAGCAAGTTCTATTTGCATTTCAAAAAGCTCTTCTTCACCAGTCAAAATTTCTTGAGCACTTTTACTATCAATTAAACCGCTATCATCTGCCTTATTCCAGTTTCTGTCCAAGCCACACTCGCCTAGTGCGCAAATATTGTGTGTATCTTTATATGTTAGAATATTCTTTTCAAGGTCTTTTAGAACGGTGTCTCTATTTAAAATTGCATCCCTATCTGGCCAAATCCCCGCAGAAAAATAGAACATATCATTGGCTTTTTTTTTGTTTTTCGCATCAATATTATCTTCTATCAATTTGGAAATGAAATCAATATGCAATGGTAAATCATTTGCATCGGTGCCAATATCAAGTACAAAAGGCACACTTACATCAACCAGTTCATTGATAAGTGTTGTCATATCATATCCACGCTCTTTTATCATTGACATATGGCAGTGAGTATCTGTATACATGGAGATATATTAGCATATATTGGACAAATACTGCAATATGTGCTATACTAAAAAAATGAAAACATTTAAGACATACTTAGATGAAATGATATTATCAGCATCTGGTTGGAGAGGCATTTTTGCATCGAGCAATAATGAAGAGGATGATATACCAACGATTTTAGATGAACATAAGGCCATTGTTACTTTTGCTGCAAAGGCTTTTTCAAATTATATGATTCATAAAGTTGGAGGTACATGTACCATAGTAGTTGGTAGTGATTCTCGACCAACTGGAAAGAGTATTGCTGATACCATGCTTAGGGCAATGATTTCTTCCAACATTACTATAAAATATATTGGAATTGTTGCGGCTCCTGAAATTATGTCATATGCAAAAAATTTTGATGGTTTTGTATACATCTCTGCAAGTCATAACCCAATTGGCCATAACGGAATAAAATTTGGTTTTTCAGATGGCGGTGTAATGCCTGGGAGTGAAGCTAAAAAATTAATTGATGAATTTAAATTACTATGCAGTTCTTCCACACCACTTGAAGATGCAGAAAAAATTTTTTTGACCTGTAGCGAAAGTGTTCTCCGTGATGTATATAACAATGAAAAAAGTAACAAACAGGAGTCCTACAATGCTTACAGTAGCTTTAGCAAGCACGTAATTTCTGGAGAAGAGAGTGTAATCAAGCAAGAAAAATTTTTTACAAGAATTAAGAATTCCATAAAAAATAGAAAACTCACCGTAGTATGCGATATGAACGGTAGCGCTAGGACGCGTAGTATAGACAGAGATTTTTTTCAATCTCTTGGTATAGGTTTTGAAGATTTTAATAATATAACTGGTAAAATAGTACATTCGATAATACCTGAGGGAAAAAACCTAGAGCATTGTGCAAAAAAAATGGAGGAACTTCAAGCCCAAGGAAGAACAGATGTTCTTTTAGGATATATGCCCGATTGCGATGGAGACCGTGGAAATATTGTATATTGGAATAATGAAACAAACAAAGCAGAAATATTACAAGCACAAGAAGTTTTTGCCCTATCTGTACTTTCAGAGCTTTGTTACAGTATTTATAAAAGCGAGTCTTTAAGTAATTTAAATCTTGGTGTTGCTATAAATGGCCCCACTTCTATGCGCATCGATGATATAGCCAATGCTCTAAACACTACAGTATTTAGAGCCGAAGTTGGTGAAGCCAATGTTGTTAACTGTGCACGAGAAAATCGCGAAAAGGGCTATGTTATACCCATAATGGGTGAAGGCTCAAATGGCGGAAATATTACACATCCTGCTGCAGTCAGAGATCCCTTAAACACACTTTATGCTCTCATAAAATTACTAGTTATTTGTTCAGATTCCAGCAAACAAGGTTTGTTTGAATTATGGTGTACTAGAACAAATCAAATGTCAAAATATAAAGACAACTTTTCACTTGTTGATATAATGGCTTCACTTCCAAACTATACCACAACGGGCGTATCAGAAAAAAGGGCTCTATTAAAAATTAACACACGTGACCACGCAGTTTTAAAAAGAAAATTCCAAAAGATTTTCACTTCAAGCTGGAACGAAAGAAAGGAAGACTTACAAAAAAGGTATTCCTTTTACTCGTGGGAAGCAGTACAGACCGTTGGAACAACTGAAACAATAAATATTGATGATTTTTCCCTTTCAGGCACGGGCGGATTAAAAATTTGTTTTTTCAATGCAAACAAGGAAGTTATAGCAAGTATGTGGATGAGAGGCAGCGGCACTGAACCAGTTTTTAGGATTATGGTTGATATAAAAAACTCAAATATACAAGCAGAAAAAGAGCTTATAGCATGGGAAACAGAGCTACTTGAAAAAGCAGATAATGTATGATATAGTATCAAACAATATTTAATATTTGCACAACAGTGTATAAAATAAATAATAAGGTGGCATAATATGGGTGCACGTGGAGAAATATTTACAACTCAAGTTGTTTTAGATAATAGAACCTATTTTTTTAATGTAAAAGAAAATAGAAATGGGGATACGTTTTTACAAATCGTAGAAAGTAAAAATAAGAATGGTGAAGCTTTTGACCGTCATCAAATTGCAGTTTTTTCAGAAGATATGCAAAATTTTTGCAAAGGATTTGAAACTGCACTCACATTCATTGAAAAAAGTAGAAAGGTAAAAGCTAAGGCACAAGCTGAAAAACGCGCTACAAAAAAAGCACTGTATAAACCAGGCAACAAACAAGGTGAAGCAGATAAATTTGATAGGCCGAAAAAAAATCCTGATGCAAAAAGAACTGGAAGAGTACACGTTGTATCTAAACGAAATGTAGATAAAGAAACTGATATATAGTTAAAGTTTTTGCACATATAGTTTAAAAAAGTAAAATATAGATATAGACTCACCCATTTATTACCGGTTTCATGCGTAATACCCCGATAAAGCAGTGAATTTTACAGTTTTTCCTTGACTTATTGATAATGTGCACGTACAATATTATATGTACATATGTTCGGGAGGACACGTGAGAAGGCGAAATATTATTAATAAAAAATTTGAAATTGCTCCATATTTATTTCTCATTCCTACAATGCTGATTTTTATGCTTTTTGTATTTTATCCATTTTTGCAAACAATCGTAAAATCATTCGCAATTACTGACACTCGGGGAAGCATTACAAGGTTTGTTGGCACAAGAATATATGAAACTATATTTACCGACCAACGATTTTTAGATAGCTTACTTTTAAGTTTTAGATTTGCCCTCATCGTGGGCATACCTACATTGACAATTGGTTTTATTTTAGCTGTAATTGCTATGGAAAAAAGGCACAACAGCACAATATATGAAACTATGTTTGCATTACCTATGGCAATTGCTTCAGCTCCTGCAGCGGTAATATGGCTACAACTTATGCGTTCAAATCGCTCGGGTTTATTAAACTATGTTTTAGGCACAGAGATTCAATGGCTCTTGGACGCAGACTATGCAATTTATGCTGTTGGTCTTGTAACAGTTTGGCTAGCAATTGGAATAAACTTTATTTTTTTATTGACTGGTTTAAGAAATGTTGATAGCACTTTAATCGAAAGTGCAAAAATTGATGGCGCTGGCTATTTATCAAGGCTTAAAAACATAGTTATTCCTGTTGCCTCGCCACAAATATTTTTTGTTTTATTTTTTAACATAATAACTTCATTCCAGTCGTTTTCACAAATAAGAATACTCACACAGGGCGGCCCAAGCTATTCAACAAATGTTCTTGTTTATTCAATATACACAAAGGGTATTCGTGATTCACGTTATGAAACAGCATTTGCCCAGTCTGTAGTTTTATTTATAATTATTTTAGTTATTACACTGATACAGTTTAGATTTGAAAAAAAGGTGGTACATTATCAATGATTAAAGTCCAACGTTTTCAAAGTGTTTTTATTTGGTGTTTGTGTTTTCTGCTTGGTTTAATTATTGTTTCTCCACTCATTGTTGGCTTTTTAATGAGTTTTATGTCCTTATCTGAAATATCTAGTATCCCACCTAAAGTCTGGCCTGATTCATTTGCATTATTAAATTATGCTACTGCTTTTAAAATTGCACCTCTTTTTAGTATGATGCTTAATAGTTTTATTGTATGTGCGGTAGTTATATTTTTTCAAATGCTAACATGTTCATTTTCAGCATACGCTTTTACTTTCTTTGAATTTCGCTATAAACAAATTCTGTTTATTATAGTATTATCAACAATGATGATTCCGCAAGATTCAATAATTATTGCAAATTATCTTACTATATCGAGATTGTCATTAACAGATACTTTCGTCGGTTTAACAATACCATTTTTTACATCTGCTATGGGAATATTTATGATGCGCCAGTATTTTAAAACGGTTCCAAAAGAATTAAAAGAAGCATCAGTGCTTGATGGTTGTACACACATACAATTTTTATTTAAAATATTACTTCCCATTTCAACACCAATTCTTTCTGCACTTGGTATATATGTGTTTATTAATACATACAACCAGTTTTTGTGGCCTTTGCTTGTTACAAACAGAGAAACTATGAGAACAGTACAGATTGGTATTTCAATGTTGCAAGCTGCAGAACAAGTTAATTACAGCGTTGTATTGGCAGCAGCTGTTTTTATTCTTTTTCCTGCAATTATTGTATTTGCTTTTGGTCAAAAACAGCTAGTAAAAGGGATGACCAGTGGAGCTGTTAAAGGATAGGAAATTAGCACAGAAAATTTGTGCTTACAATAAAAAAATTTTGGAGGAATTATGAAAAAAATTTTATTATTAACACTTGTATTTGCATCGATTATTCTTTTCGCTTGCAACAACCAAGAATCTGGCGGATCTGATGGAACAACTGAGGTAAAAGTTGATATTTCTTCATCTCAGCCAATTGAAATTGTGTTTTGGCATTCTCTTGGAGGAGAAGCAAATGGTGCTGCAATTGACAGAATTATTGATGGTTTTAATGCATCTCAAGACAAAGTAATTGTTGAATCTCAATTTCAAGGTACATATGATGACGCTATAACTAAATTGAGATCTTCTTCACCATCTGACTATCCAGATATTATGCAATTGTATGATGTTGGTACACGATGGATGATTGACTCAGGTTTATCACATACCATGCAAGATTATATTGATGCTGATAGTTATGATGTATCTGATTATGAAGAAAACATACTAGCTTATTACAGTGTAGATGGTGTCCTACATTCAATGCCATTTAACTGTTCTTCACCAGTTCTTATATACAATAAAACAGCATTAGATGCAGCTGGAATAGATGCAAGCACTGCATTTACAACATTAGCAGTTGCAGAAGAAACTGCTAATAAGCTTGCCGAGGCCGGTGTAGTTGAAGTCGGTGGGTCGCTTACAAACTACAGTTGGGTAGTAGAACAGCTTGTTGGTATGCAAGGTAAAGAACTTATGAATAACGGAAATGGACGTGAAAGTGCTCCTACAGCGTTAGCTGCAGACAGTAATGGCGCATTTGAAGCTTTGTTAACTGCATATAAATCAGCAGCTAATAACCCGAACATGAGAGTTTGGGGTAAAGGTACAACCGAATCAAAAACTCAATTTGCAACAGGAACTGTAGGATACATCTACGACTCTTCATCAATTTATGTTTCTACAGCATTGGCCGCTCAAGGTAAATTTGAAATTGGCTTTGCTCCCCTTCCAAAAGTTGATGAAAATTTAGATGGTGGTGTTTCAGTTGGTGGTGGATCTCTATGGATGATGGATAGTGGAGACTCAGACAGAGCAGCTGCAGCATGGGCATTTATAAAATATGCAACAGATAGTGAAGCACAAGCACAGTTTGCCATTGATACAGGATATCTTCCTATTCGTACTTCAGCTTCAGAACTAGACTTTTTTACGGATTATGCTACAAACGTAAACCAAGGTATGATGGTAACAATTAACTCATTAAGAAGCTCAAAACCTGAATATGCAGGAAGCCTCATGGGCATTTTCCCAAGTGCACGAGTTATCATTGAAAATGAAATTGAAACTCTTTATGGAAATCCATCAATGAATATTGATGATGTTATTGAAAACATTGCCAATGACATTAATGCAGAAGTTGAAATGTACAATTTAGCAAATGAATAAATTGTAAGTATTTTTGATTAAAAGGGGCAACGTTGTTGCCCCTTTTTTTAGTAAGAAAAGCTCTTTCTTTGTATAGGAGATGCTCCTATTTCATGACAAATGCGTCTGTGCTCTGCAGTAGGATACCCCTTATGTTTTTCATAACCATATTCGGGATACTGCAATGCATACTCACGCATAATTCTATCGCGCTCATTTTTTGCTAATATCGAAGCTGCCATAACTGATGGTACACTTGCATCGGCCTTTGGAAGCGCTTCACACGAAACTGATATCTTTGGTTTAAATGTGCCATCAATTACGCAAGATATCTCAGCCCCTTGAACTTTTTTTTCAAGCTCTATACACATAGCTTCAAATGCTTTTTGCATTGCAAGTAAACTTGCTTGTAATATGTTAATTTTATCAATTTCATCGTGCTCGACTCTTGCAGTAGCCCAAGCAAGCGCTTGCTCTTTTATGATAAGCTCTACTTCGAGCCTTTTTTTTTCGCTAAGTTTTTTTGAGTCATTTAAAATATCAATTGGGAAATCATCATTCAGTATAACTGAACCTGCAACAACAGGACCTGCTAAAGGCCCTCTCCCTGCTTCATCTAAACCACAAATGTACATAACTACTTGATTAGATTCGTAACAATAAGGTTTGAAAAACCCTCAAAAGTATTATTAGAAAGAGTGCTTTGAACAGTAGACTCATCTACCCAAATTGCAGCATATTGCTCTGTTAACTTTTCGCGCGCGCCTTCTAAAACAAATGAACTATTGATAATTGAAAAATCAGAATCGATAAACTCTAAGCTCCTACTCAAGGGGCCAATTCCTATAAAAGATGAATTATTTATTTGAGTGCTTGTATCAACTAAACTCATTCCAATTGCAGTTTCAGAGGCTTGTACAAATCGATTACCATCGGAAAGGAGCACCGAGTCTGTTGCTTTGATACCTGAACCATATGCAAGAGTCTGAACTGTAATACCTGAGTCAAAAATTTGTGCAGAGCTATTATCCAATACTATACAATTGCTATTGATTCCCCCAGTAATAATAAATTCACTGTTGTTTAGTGAGAGCGTTGCATTTTGTGCATGCAGCAGTGTATTTTGTAGGGTACTGCTTGTATTTGGATTGTATTGCTCAATTGTGCCACCTTCAATAGAGAGCGAGGCATTTTGAACATCTATCGACTCCCCAGGTGCAAAAATAAGCCTTGATGATGTTGTTGCAGTCATTACAGTATCTCGTGTAATTGAGAGGCTTGATATTTCCCTAAAAACACCATCAATATATATGTTTTGAAATGCAGCTTTGTTAAGCACGCTATGTAACTGTATAAAATCTGTAAATGGCTTGTCTACTGTTCCAAGACCAGTTATTGAGTCTGAGGCATTTCCAGTTGTTAAATAATAATTGTATGGATCTACCACCGTTTTAAAGGTTTTTATATCACTGGTATTACCTGCAAAGTCTTTTGAAAATACGTAAACTTCATATAGCTGAGCTAGCCCTGAGCTATTGCTTAACAAAATTGTATCACTTTCTAAGGCAGAATATAAGTCTAGATTTTCATACTTAGTATCTGTTTCATTAAGATATTCATCGGACAAAAAACCGAATTTCGAAGAAGCTGGCTGCGGTATGTAATAATAAACTGAATCACTTGCTTGTACTGTTATACTTATATTGTCTCTAGAATATCCATTTACATTTGAGCTTGTCAGAACTGGCTCACTTGGTGGAATTTTGTCAATAATAAAAGCCGCTCTGATGCTGCCATGTTTTATTCCTTCATGGTATATATCAAATTCTTTAGAAAATCCAAACGCGTCACCTTCTACTGTATCTACTAAAAAATTCTGAGCAAAAACAGTTTGAATTGGTGTTATATCATAGGCAAATTCATACCTTGGATCTGACATGGTTATATTTACCGGATAATTCACCGAGGGGCTAGAAGGTAGCCCAATTATATCTGGTTTTTTTGGTAGTGAAATAGAGTTGAACTCGGCATTGATATTCTGTTTCCACTTGAGTTCACGGTCAATAGACCTATCAACATATATTTTTCCCGAACGAGTTTGTCGCAAAGGTTCGCCATCAACAGAATAAAGTGTTGTTCCCTCTTGTAGAAAACTTATATAATTCCAATCTGTAATCATTATTGATTCATCAGCTGGGGGCTTTATTTGTACTTTTTTGTTGCTATCACCTACCTGAATAACATATCGGTACGGAATAACTCCATCAGTTAATGTAAGTAAAACATATCTTTCGAAAAACATATCTCCTGATATTGCAATTTTCTCACCTTGTTCGAATACTGTGCTATTTGTTAATGCAAACTGTGCTGTATCTGGGAGATTTATAGTATCATCACCATTGACAATCAAGGTTGCTTGTCCATCTTCTACTGGTAAATATTCAAGCTTGTCTTGTAAATTAACTGTATACATAATTGGATGAGAGGTAGAAATTTTATTGCTATCAACTATAGTAACTTCAAGGCTAACATCACCATCAATCTCAATTAATACAGGTCCATCATATGCGAAACCAGACTCTAGCGGGTTCTCTCCCGTAAAAGAATAATAGGCTTCATGATTTTCTGGTAAGTTTAATACAAGACTTTGGTAATTTGCCCAAACACCTTTTGATGGTGAAAGTATCATATTTTGCGCGATTATCATATTTACTGTAGATAAAGCTAAGATAAAAATTAATGCAGTCTTTTTTTGCAACATCTTCATATGTACATCCTCAATAAATAAATTATTTTTTTGTGAACAATGGGTCTAAAACTTCTCTCAGCGCAGGGTCATCTTTATAATAATAGTTTTCAAGTTCAGAAGGTGTTAGGCCTACTAATTCGTGATTTAAGTAATGTAACCAATTATCATTTTCACGGTTTGGCATTTCAAATTTTCTACACCAATAATCAGGCTGTATTGGTAGCTGATCTTTTTGGTTGGTGAAGTATTTATAGTCATGAACCGCTACTTTAACATCTTTTCTTGGAACACCTTTATCAATAATTACTTCTGCAAGGTGATTAATAGTCTTTCCAGTATCAAAAATATCATCAACTAAAAGTATTTTGTCTCCAGCTCGAAGGTGGTCGGGTGAGTATGTCCATCCATCAATCATAACTTTAGAGTTTTCTCGTATATCTGTATATGAGCGAGCTACCACTGCAGCAAACAATACTGGCCTATCATTTCTATACAATTTAAAATACTCGCTAAGCACATTAGCAACGTAGGCCCCACCGCGTAGAGAAACATAGATTATATCAGGCATAAACCCATCATTTACAATTTTATGGGCCATTTTTAAGGTATTATTTCTAATAAGATCAGAAGTTAAAAACTCTTTCATTGCATTTCCTTTCTAAATGATTATACTATTATCATACCATACCTCTGAGGGTTTGGGCAAGTTCTTTCCACACAACTTTATCATCTTCACTCAAACTAGCAAAATCTTTCTGTTTTCCCCATGCGGAAAAATCGATAAAGGTATTTGTTCTCTCCAATAGTTTTGCATAGATTTCTTCATGAAACTTAGAGAGCCACAGAGGTAATCTTTTAGTATATTGAATGAGTTTTGTGTAATGAGGCACACAAAGACCATTCGATTTTGTAAAAAAGGTAATTAAATCTCTGTCTGACTCAGAAGCACCCTTATCCTTTACTTCAGCTAAGAATGTTAAAAACTCTTTTTCAATTCTTGTTTGTTCGTGGCAGGCAGGGCACGGCTCTTTATACTTTCTTATTTTTCTTTTTTTAAAATCTTCAATGTAATCTGATAATGTCCCCTGCCCTAGAATTGCTACGGCAAGGCCATCTCTGTATGAAAGAAGCGTTTTTGAATGCTCGTTACAAAATCCACCAGCTTGCCTATACTGAGCTCGAAATGTTCTATCAGATATATGTTCAAAAAGCATACCATCAATGTACCTGTTGATTCTCTCATCAATTATAGTACAAAGAGGACAACCTTTTTTTTCGCATGCTTTTTGTAAAGCAAAGTAGTTCACATGCTGTTCAGCCATAATTAATTATAGCATAGGTAGGGGTTTATTGCAATAAACCCCTACCTATGAATATTGTTGTTATAATAAAAATCTCATAAATCTGTGTAATTCTTGCGGCTAAAAATAACTGTGATAGTCTACGGGATTTTATAGGCATCTCCGTCTTTGTAAATCATTTTTTCTTTACACAGATGCTCACTTGCTTTAAGTAGACGCTCATAAGGCAAATCTTCTATTTTTGAAATCGATTCTAAACAGAGACCTTCTTTAGATTCTTGCATCGTTAATTGACGCAAAATAGCACCTCTAGCCTGTCTTACTGAACCTTCGAATTTTGATTGCTTTGCATAGTGCTTACTTTTTCTATTTGGATTTTTAACCGTTTTTTTTAGCTCTGCTCCATAGTCCATAAGGGCATAATACCAAAGCCGCGGGTTTTCTCTGTAAAGAGATTTTTCTATAAGTGGAAATATTTCATTATCATGAACTGGATGCATGTTTTCATTGTCTTTAAGTCTCTCTTGAAAAAAGAAAAACAAAAAAACACTTCTAATATTTGTTTCAATAAAAACCTCTGGATTATTAAAGGCAAATGTTGAAATAGCTCGAGCAGTATATGGCCCAATACCTGGAAGCTTTTCGAGCTCTTTTGGGCTATTGGGAAAAGTGTTTTCCTCACCTATTATTTTTGAAAGTTCTATAGCAGCATTATGCAAAAATCTTGCTCGCCTATTGTATCCAAGTCCGCTCCACATTGAAAGTACGTCAACTAGTGAAGCCTTTGCTAAGTGATGCACAGATGGGTACTTTTTTAGCCACGCATTATATTTTAAGATAACACGTTCTGTTTGCGTTTGCTGAAGCATTATCTCTGAGACCATAATTGCATACGGGTCATCGGTTTCCCTCCATGGAAAACTTCTTGCTCGCGTATTATAATAGTCTAGGATTGTTGCTTGAAACTCTGCAATATCAACATTTTTGAAATCATTCATTACTTAGAAATAATTAAGCCTTTGGAAAAAAGTTTTTCTAATATTATATCTGCAATTTGCTCTGGCGTATAGCTAGAGGTGTCAATTTCTAAATCTACAAAGGAAAAATTTTTGTTATCAATATTGTATAGTTTTTTATATCGAGCAGTATCTTCAGCATCTCGTAGTTTTGTAAATGAAGTGATTGACTCTAAGTCTCCACCCTCTCTATCTTGTATTCGTTTTGCTCTAACCTCTGTACTTGCAAGTAAGTACACTTTTAAATCTGCTTCCTTTAACATCCAAATAGCAAGACGTGAGCCAAGCACACAGGATTCTTTTTTTGCAAGTTCAACTTGTCTACTGTCTACAGTTCTATCATAAAACTCATCTGTTCTTGCTCTTTCTATAATTTCAGGTAACGTAAGCCCAACCTCATCTACAAGTGAGCGAAATGTAAAATTTATCATTTTAATATTGAGGCGCTCAGAAAGAATTGTGCTAACAGTCGTATTCCCACAACCACTTTGTCCAGAAATCGCGATTCTAAGTTCTTTATTGTTTGGTAGTTTGTAGTTCATTTTTTTATTATAGCAGAATATAAGATTTTTTTCAATATTTTTCTATCATTCTCTTTTTTCATATATACTCATGACAAAAATATATTTAAGGCCTTCGGACTAAAGAGAAGATTGATATAACTTAAACAAAAGAGGTAAAAAAAGGCTACAAAATTCTAAACTAGTTTAAAAAAATCGCTTATAAAAACTATCATATTATGGTATAATACGAACAATGAATCGTAACACATCCCTCGAGGCTTTAGTTCTTGCTACTAAGCCAATGGGTGAAAATAATAGACTAGCAACAATTCTCACACCAGACAGGGGCATTGTATCTGTCGTAGTCTATGGTGGAAGAAAAGGCAAGCTTCGCTCTACTGTGTCACCGTACCATGTTGGAACTATGTGGTTGTACATAGATTCTGTAAAACAATCTATAAAGGTAACCGATTTTGACCCAAAAAACTATCGCAGTGAAATACGAAATAATTTATATAAAACATGTGCAGCTGCTCTCTGTGCTGAGTTAGTTATAAAAACCCATGGCTTTGCAACAAATGTTGTAGATGTTAATCACTTTGAAGATACCTCACAAATATTCACATTAGTAAACGGATTTTTAGATGGTCTAGACCTTTCAACAGAGAGCCAAGCAAGACTGGGCACATTACGGTTTTTGTGGCGCTATTTAGATCATTTAGGTGTACAAAGTGACGTATCAATGTGTATGCATTGTGGCGAAAATATGATATCATTGTATTCGGTTGGGGATCATACTTTTTTGTGCACAGATTGTTCTCACACTGAGCATAAACAAAGTGTAACAGGAGACTTTTTTTTAAGTAAAGAAAGCGTGCAATACCTTCAAGCAGTAACAGAACTCGAACCAAAAGATGTGCGTTCTTTGAGTCTTTCAACACAAAGTATTCAAGAACTCCATGATTTATTATATTTTATAATACAACATACAACGCATACAAAGTTAAAAACGTTGGATGCAGGAAGAGGAATATTATGAGTACTTGGATAAAAAAACCTGTTTCACCTGAAGCAGTAAAAGAATTAACAGAACGATATGACATAGACTCTTTAACAGCTGCAATTTTTTTACGCAGAGGAATTACACGTGGTGATGAGATAATGTATTTTATGGAGGAAGACAAGCGTTATTTACATAACCCCTTTTTATTTACTAACATGGAAGATGCAGTAGACCGAATACGCCAAGCAAAAGACGAAGGGGAACGTGTACTCATTTTTGGTGATTCTGATGTAGATGGAATAACAGCAACGACCCTTCTCTACTCACAATTAGAACAAATGGGCTTAGAAGTTTCGTGGAGGGTTCCTTGTGGAGATGACCCGTATGGGCTAACTATACAGGCAATTGATGAGTTTTCAAAAGATTACGGCTCACTTATTATCACTGTTGACTGCGGAATTTCTAATAACAAAGAGGTTGAGCACGCTGCAAGCCTTGGAATTGATGTTATTGTAGTAGACCATCACATGCCACCAGATGAGGTACCAAGTCCTGCAATTATTATAGACCCAAAGGATAATGAAAGTGGATATCCGTTTAGAGACATAAGCGGGTGTGCAGTTGCTTACAAATTAGTAAGCGCTCTTAGATTTTCTGAGTTTGAATTATATAAACAACAAATATGTTTACTTAACATTAGGCCTGTTAATGAAGCCTATGTTATTGAAGGAATAAAAATGTGTAATCTAGTAGAAATTGATAGAATTACCGAAACAATTATTCCAGATATGCTTACAATCCAACAAACAAGATTACCGCAGTTTTTACAAGGCCAACAAATTCTCTGTTGGGATGAAGCCCTGCAAGTTAGACAGCTCGAGAAAATTTTTGGACGCGGAGACTTAATTAACATGCTTGATATTCGAGGTGAGATTTCGAAGGCAATGCCATCGCTAGAAAACACAAGCCTCCTGCGATTAAAAACAATGTCAAAGATTGCAAAGTATAGCGAAACACCAAGCGATGAATTGGATGCTTTTTTTAATCTATTTGTTACATTTGCAAGTAAGCAAAATGCAAACCCTCGCGATGCAGAGCAAGATGCCTATGACTTACAATTAGTTGCACTTTCTACCTTAGCAGACATTATGCCTTTAAAAAAGGAAAATAGAATCCTTGTTCGGCAAGGGCTACAAGCAATGAAAACGGGAAAAATTAGACCAGGCCTACAAGAGCTCTTTCAAAGGCTAGATCTTCTAGGAAAGCCAATAACAGCTACAACGCTGTCGTGGAATGTAAACCCTGTTCTAAATGCATCTGGTAGATTAGGACAACCTGATTTAGCGGTACATATGTTTTTAGAAAAAGATGCAAACATCCGCGATTCATATGCACAAAAAATTATGGATTTAAATTCAAAGCGTAAAGAGTTAGAAAGTGAAGCACTCATTATCGCAGATGATAAGGCTTTTAAAAGTTTTGATCAGTATAAAGAAAAGCTCGTTGTTGCAGTTGATGAAAGAATACACACTGGGGTAACAGGACTCGTAGCAAACAAGCTCGCCAAAAAATTTAAAGTTCCAGCCATAGTTATAACTTTTGTAGATGATAATAATGCAGTAGGTTCTGTTCGCTCATCATGTGGTGTAGAAGTATTAGGCATTCTGCATTCATGTTCTGACCTTTTTTCAAATTATGGGGGGCACGACTTTGCTGCAGGATTTAGTTTTACAAAAGATTCACTGGAAGAACTTTTATATCGCTTTGAAATGTACACAGATAAGATTACTCTACAATCTTCTAATGATGAAAAAATTGTTATTGATGCAGAATTACCACATAATTTTATGACCCCAGACACAAAAAAAATTATTGAACGATTTGAGCCTTTTGGTGGTGAGAATCCACCACTTTCACTTTTATGTCAAAAAGTAAAAATTGTTGATGCAAATGTTATGGGTAAGGGAGAAAAGCTCCATTTGAAGCTAACGCTCGACTGCGGTAAACATAAGTGGCCTGCCATTTTTTGGTCTGAAGCTGAGAGACTTAATAGAGACTTTGCAGTAGGTGATTTTGTTGATATTGTATTTTCGATGGAACAAAATATTTTTAATGGGTCTATAACACAACAGTTAATATTACAAGATTGTATAAAACATACCGAAAGTAAAGTATAACATTATATATCTAAAGGACGAAATAAAATGATAAACAAAAAAATACTACTAGTGGTAGCACTTCTTTTCCTCATACTAGTGCATGCAACCGCATCTGATGGTGTGAGTGTTACCTATAATGAGCAGGTGCGCTCGGGTGATGTTGTAATAATTAATGTTACATTGGATAACAAAAATGATGATTTTTTTGCTAAGGCTACGCTGCTTGAAGAAGATATTGATGATGCACTATTAGAAATTGATTTATATAAAGTAAATTCACAAGTGTATTCAGTTATCGTACCTTTTTCAGCATGGTATGAAGGTGGAAACTTTTCTATTGATTTAGAATACACCTATAACAATAGATCAGCACAACGCACACTACCTATATCATTTACAAAGAAAGACTTTATCGAGGAAACAATTTATCTCGATGCTCGAAACACTGCCGTAAAAACTGATAGTTCAACTCAAAGAGCAGTACAAATTGATGTACTAAACGAGCTATTAGGAACAACAAATGAGGATGGAATATACCACACTGGTACATTTCTACACCCCGTAAAAAGCGTTTATTATACATCCTATTTTGGGGATAAGCGAAATTACGAATATGCCGATGGTGGATCTTCTGTAGGCATGCATTATGGATTAGATTATAGAGCGCCAATTGGTACTCCGATTTATGCGTGTGGTGATGGTAAAGTAGTAATGGCTACAATGAGAAACTCTTCAGGGAATTCTGTTGTAATTGAGCACTTACCAGGTTTTTACAGCCTTTATTACCATCTCGATTCTATGAGTGTAGAAGTTGGGCAAATGATAAAGCAAGGAGAGCAATTGGGAGAAGCAGGAAAAACAGGACTTGCAACAGGGCCCCACTTACATTGGGAAATCCGCATTCAAAGTAGACCTGTAGACCCAGCCTTTTTCTTAACCAATGCGCTAGTCTCTGAGTAGTATGGGATAGTTGTTATTTGTAAGTAAAATGATTGTATAATATTCATTTTTATAGAGACTTTCTTATATAAAATATTTCTTGACAGTTTTATTATTCACATTGTATAATTATGTAAAGAGTGGTAAGAGTACATTTTATCGCTCTAAAACATTGGCTAGAAGTTTTTGTAATGCTCTTTTTCAAAAAAGAATGTTGTGGCAGGGTTCAAGTAAAACATTTTACGACTTTGCCCATGGTTTTTTTGATGATGATGCTGTTTGGCTGAAAGACAGGCTTTTGTGTAGCGGTGAGGACTACCCTGCCCTGTCTCCTTCGTACATACACTACTTACGGTCGCATTTACAGCGTTACATTATGCCGTTTTTTGCACAGTATAAGTTATACGAATTAAAGCCAACACTTACAAAACTTTTTAGAATAACCCTTTTAGAAGAAGGGATTGCACCATTTGGTGAAAAAGGCAAGCCTCTTTCTGCAAAAACGGTAAACAACATAGTATGTACCCTAAAGATTATTACCGATAGCTTTTTAGCTGATGAGCTCATAACTGCAGACCCTTTAAAGGGTATTAGACCGCTAAAAAGAAGGGAAAACGTCGTTTTGTCATCTTCCATGATGACAAAACTTACCGAGTTTTGCAAAGCATATTTGAAGGTAGAGCAAAACATCGTTTGCTTTTATGCAACATCCATGTTGCATGACTATCTCAAGAGTGATATAATGATAGAGTCGCGACAAGGATGTCGCTAAACTTAAAGGACTGCGATGTTTTTAAGCACAGCTTAAAAACTCGGTAGTAAAAAATGACAGGAAGTCATTTTTTACGTAGACAGTTTCAAGCAATAAAGACTAAGGAGGCACGAAAGGTACCTTTGTGTAAAGAGCTACATAAGCTTTTACAACAAGGTTTTAGTTTTGTAACGTATGAAAATACAAGCTACTACTTTAATAAAGGCATTAAAAAAGCGGGTCTTTTAGAAGAAAAAAGGAAGAGAGGACGACGGTTTGTCATCTTCCATGATGACAAACCTTATCGAGTTTTGCATAGCATATTTGAATGTAGAGCAAAACATCGTTGTCTTTTATGCAACATCCATGTTGCATGATTATTGCATTTTTTAATGCGCGTTGGCAAAAAGATACAGTGGTGAATAATTCGCGACAAGGATGTCGCTAAAGGAAAATATACGCGAGTTTTTATGCTTAGCTTAAAAACTCGGTAGTAAAAAATGGCAGGATGCCATTTTTTACGAAATATGTTTCCAGAAGTGTATGAGGCACAAAAGAAGCTATTAAAACTTTTGCTATAACGTGTAGCCAAAATTGTAGCCGTAACTATATTTTTTGAATGTCAAGAAAACATGTAAATTGTTATGTAGTAACCTTTTACAGAGTTTTTTACTGTAGCCAAAAAAGTAGCCACTTTAATAAAAATGTATTCAAAAGTGGGAAAAGCATAGGTATTTTTTACATAGGTTTGGGTGTAAAAATATAAAAAAGTGTTACTTTTTTATATTTTTGGTTACACAGTGGGCAAGGTTTAAACTAAAGCGGGTAATAACCCCGTAAAGTATGTGGATCCGGATGGGAGAATGACCACTGAATTTGATATGCCTCAGACCGAAAGTGACCACTATGATATAACTATAAGTATTTATCGAGATCCCAAAAGTTATGATGTTTCACGTGATAGAAGCAATCCTTCTAACATGGCATTAGATACATTAATAATCAAAAATAATAAAACTGGAGAAATGGAAAAAATTTACAATGTTCAGTCTGTTGCAAATTATCCCGAAACAGGCGGAGGTGAAAATAACCACCCAGATTATATGGATGATACAGTTGTTGGCTACTTTGATTTTATACCAGGAGCAACAACAACAGTTGCAACAGGACCTGCTGCAATAATAGCAAATGCAAAGACAAGAGGTGGTTATACAATAGGGTCAGATGGAATATCCAGTAGTAATCTTAGCCCAGGAAAACACTATGTTCACTCTACTGGAAACCCAGAAGGTGGGTATTATCTTACGAAAAATAGTAAGGGTTGTATCATCTTAAGTGTTGAAGGTGCTGAGTTGCTGTTCAATACTCTTGAAGCATGGGGAGCAAATAACAGCAATGCTAATATTAGAGGAGTAATCATTGAAAAAAAATATTAATGTAAAATTTTTAGTATTAGTACTTATAGTGCTTACAAATATGAGTGTTTTATTTACAGAAGAACGATTTGGTATATTTTTAAATAAACTATATCAAAACCCTCACGAGCCCATTACTTTTGTGCTTGATAAAAATAATTTAAAGTTAACTCATTATTTTCATGAATATATTGATTCAATTGTTGAAAGCTCTGAATTATATAATGTGGGTTATTTTGATTATTTAGAAACACCATCAGAAAAATATATGATTTTTTCTGCTACAGTAAATGATGTGTATTTTTTAAATCTTTTAAGTCACTATCAATCTACAACACAACCTTTTGCCCAAACACTTAATCAAGAGTTTTATTATAGCGACTCTAGAAAATTTCCTGGTTCAAATTGGTTACAACCAGCCAGAGTAATAAACGCAAGTTCATACGTCTCTGAAATGTTAAACAATACAGAGGTGCACTATTTACCTGAATGGTGGTCTTTGTACTATATGCCCTGGGCAATTAGTAATACAATAAAGCAGAAAAAAATTACTTTGAATTGGGATCTCCAGTCATTAATGGGCACTGCTTATTTTAAAATTGATACACTTGTAATTTCGACTGGTTTTGTAATGCCAAGTAAACCACATTTATATGAGGAAAATTGTAGAGCAAAAACAATACGTATAACAGTAAACGGTAAAACAATTGAAAGAGTTTTAATAGATACTCCAAATTATCAATTAGTTCCATTACCTCAATTTTTTTATGCTAACTCATCAGTAAATGTAGAATTAGAAATAATTGATTGGTATGAAGGAACAAAATATAATGACATTGTTATATCATCTGTTTCTGTTCCAATATTACAGTAAATAAAATTAAACTATGGAGAAATTATTGAGTAATAACATTAGATTTAAAGGTTTGTTTCTGGTATTAATAGCACTTTGCTTTACTAATTTTTCTTTTGGAGAAGAAGTAAATGGTATCGTATTAAACAAAGAATATCAATCACGACTGCAACCGAGCTATTTATTTTTGGATCAAAGAAATTTAAAAATTACTCATTTTCAGGATCTATTTAGTGATACAACTGATGAAAGAGTAAGTTATAATATTGATAAATATTTTAATTATGTAGAAACAAAAACAAACAATTTTATGGTTTTTACCTGCGAAATTAGCGATGTTCATTTTTTAACTCTATTGTCTCATTCATTTAAAGAAACATCATCGTTTGTACAGACAATTGATCATGAGTGGTATTATATAGAAGCAGAAAAGCGTTTTGGGCCAAGTTGGCTAGAGCCAGTCACTGTAAAAGAAGCAACTTCATATATTTCAGAATCAGTTGGCAATTCACAGATAAGATATATTCCAGAGAGATGGAACTTTTCAAGTAACCCTTGGGCAGTTAGCAATAAAGAAAAGAAAAAAATAATTACATTTTCATTCCCTCCTCCCAATGATTGGTACCCAGGATTCCATATGAATATTGATACACTTGTAATTTCGAATGGTTTTGTTATGCCAAGTAAGCCACATTTATATGAGGAAAATTGTAGAGCAAAAACGATACGTATAACAGTAAACGGTAAAACAATTGAAAGAGTTTTAGAAGATACTCCAGATTATCAATTAGTTCCACTACCTGAAGTAATAAAGCCAAATCCATATACAATGGTAGAATTAGAAATAATTGATTGGTATGAAGGAACAAAATATAATGACATTGTTATAGCCTCTGTTTCTGTTCCAGTAATAAGAGTTCGCTAGTAAGCAAATGGTAAGAGGAGATAATACCAACAGTACGTTGAGAAAGGTTAAAAGTTTTGATATTATAACTATTTTGAATATCGTAACCATCAGTTCTAACACTCCTTACGACGAAAACAGAAGAAAAGTACAATAGCCTCTTATATGAAGGCAAAAGAATGACAAAAGTGTACAAAGGTAAAATGTAAAATGGTATAAATATTTATAATACAGTGAATTAGATATCATTTTACCTTTTTTACTGTACACAAAAATGTAGTACAGAAAAAATAAAAAGTTTGTGCTATGTGGGTAAAGGTACCTTGTTTTGTAGCTGTTTTTGTAGTAAAATTAGGTATCAGGGAAGGATTTTTTGGTGTTTTAGAGCTTTGAGTGGGTACTGGGCTTTACTGTCAGGTAATAACCCCGTGAAGTATGTGGATCCAGATGGTAGAATGACCACTGAAAGTGATATGCCACAAACTGACTTAACAATTGATTATTTAAAATCAATTGTTAATGCTTCCTATTTCGACGATGCATCAAAGGGTGCGGTGGCAGGTGTTTTACGCGATAAATTTCATTCAATGGATAACGCTACTCTTGATAATTTATTTAATGAAGATGAAAAT
>CAYJLT010000006.1:25028-30498 GCA_964371295.1 uncultured Treponemataceae bacterium | reverse complement strand
ATAAAAATACAGGATGTCCACCTTCTTCTCCAAAAGCTGTTTCAAAGGCACATCTTGTGCGTGTAGAGCGTTTTTCAAAGAGTAGGGCAATGGTTTTACCTTTAAACCTATCATTCAAAACGCCATTCTTTGATTCAGTCTTAACTTGTATTGATAAATCAAGAAGAGCTAGAATATCATTTGGCGACCACTCAAGCCAGTTTAATAAAGAGCGTCCTTTAAAAGGAGCAATAAATTTGTTTGTTTCCATGATAATAATTTTAGTTGGAATTTACAAAAATGTCAATAAATCCAATTAGTAAGTAACAATTAATAACTGTCACTTACGTTAAAACAGTATAAAACTTTCGAGAATAGTGTTATTTCTTTAAAAATATGCTACTTAGTTTACAAAAAATCGCTGTTTTTCACCAATCCCAGTAACTACAAACCACTGTTTTTCACCACCAATCCAGTATGTAGAAAATGCATCTTTAACATCTTGGCTATCAACACTTCGAACTCGCTCTGTAAAGTTCAAATACGTTTCAGCATTTTCAAACATCAAAAGTGAACTCACAATTTGATTAGAAATGGAGGCATTTGTCTGTGATGAGTAAAACTGCGAGTTTATTAGTGTATTTTTATATCCTTCAAGTCGATCTTCAATTGTGTCATATATAAATTCCCCCGTTCTATCATCCTTTCCTGAAATAAGGTTGTTACTATACATGAGCTTTTCAGCTTCGTTTATGTATGAAGAAATATGTTCTAAATCTGATACTTTAAATGCTCTTGTAGTAATATATGGTGCTTTTGAGTAAGTATATGATGAGCCTATTGAATAAGTTGCACCATAATGTTCACGTACTAGATTAAAAAGAATTTCAGAAAAAATATCAGCTGCAATTCTCACTGCAATTTCATCCTTTGTACCTGGATTTGGTCCTGGTACTGTATACGCCACATAGCCTGAACCTTGTGCACTTTCCAGCTCAATTAACTTAGTTTCTCCACCTATCGTTGCAGGAGGAATGATTGGGTATATATTCTCTTCACTTTCAATAAGCCCTAGCGTTGTATTTAGTTTTCTAACGAGGTCACTGCCATTAAAATTTCCAACTGCAATTATTGCAATTTTACTTGCATCATGTACTTCATCTAGATGGGCTTTCATATTTTCAATGGTAATATTACTCAGTGAGTCCACTGTCACATTAGAAGATGTTTCATACGGATGATTTTTATACCGCTCTTCAGTAATTGATTCTGTGAGCAAGGTGTTTGGATCTTCTCTCCTGTACTGTAGAGACTGTGAAATTGACGTCATGAGTGTTGTATACTCTTGGCTTTCAAACGAGGGGTTTAGAAATCCATCAAGAAAAATAGACAATAGTTCTTCAAAGTAATAGTCAATACTTACTAGCCCCAAAATACTTCCAAGCTGATTTGAACTCGCATATATACTTCCTTGCGTTTTATAAAGAGTTTTTTGTATTTCTTCGTAGGGAAAGTTTTTGCTACCGAGCGTCATCATTTGGAAAAGTGAACCTTCGAGACCTGAATACTCAGAACTAAGAAGCGATGTACCACCCTTAACACTAATTTGAAGTGAAACAATTTGATTAGAATCATTTTTATTTAGTATTAATGGTATTCCATTTGCAAGTTCATAGTATTCAAAAGAACTCTTGCTTTTTGTAGGTAAAGAAGCACACGACAATATAAATATTGATAGTATTGCAAGTAGTAATATTTTTTTCATATAATTATCCTTAAATTAATTTTTTTTCCACCAGAAGGCATTCTCGTCTGTAATAGTAATAAAGCCGGCATCAGCAAAATCATTCTTTTGCTCTTCAAACAGTTTTGGATTTATTGAAACCATAATGATTGAATTCTTATCTTTTACATATGCTTCAAATAAACTTGAAATATCTTTAGGCTCAATTTTTTCTAAATTATACAAGTACGTAAAATAGTACTCAGAGTTTGTTGCGGTCCAAAAAAAGCGTAGAGTACTCAGTAAGCTTTGCGGTGTTTGTCTTTCAAAAATTTGCGAATCTTGTAAACGCTGTTTTGCTCCATCATACTGTTCTCTAGTAAAGTAATTTTCATTATTAATTATTTCTGTAACAATGTCATTCTCGATTGTATTTGAAAGCAGGAGAGCTCTGTCCACTATATTTGTCTCCGGCGAAAGCATTGCTGCAGTAAAGCTTAGTATGCTTCCATGTCTTGAAGTTAGAAATCCAGTACCAAAATAATCAGAAGTTGGTATCATAAGTTCATCAATGCTTGTAATTGTGTTAATCAACTCACTTTCTGGGTTTGCAGCAGCTGTTAAATATACATCAGCAGCATAGGTTGACTCTAAATCACTTTCTCCATCTGGCCCACGATAAAAAAGGCTTACTTGTGCAATGGCAGAGGAAACTTGCTCGTTTGGAAATACAAGATACTGTTGATTCTTAAACTCTTCATTTTCTACTAGGTAGTCTTTGTTTTTCCATGGATCACCAGCTTTTTGCCAGTCTCCATAGATTTCATTAACCATTATTAAAACATCCTCATGGTTAACATCGCCACCGACAAACAATGCAGTGTTATTAGGCACATAATAAGTGTTTTTCATGTCGATTAGTTCATCGAGAGTTGATCTCTGGATGTTTTCTATCGTGCCTCCAGGATCAAATTGCCATGGACTATCAGGAAAGCCAAAATTATAAAGAGCATTATAAAAAATTCTTGAAGGTTCTGAATATCCTCCCTCTAGCTCTGCGATTACAACTTTTTTTTCGTTTTCAAATTCTTTTTCATCAAGAAGAGGTTCTCTTACTGCATATGACCAAAACTCTAGGCCCTCATATGTTAAATCAGATGGAACTGTAAAAAAATAGTTTACATATTCATTTGCTGTTGAACCGTTCCAAGAAGGAACACCCATATCGTTTATGGCTTTCTGTACTGAGGCAGCGGTGGGATATTTTGTATTTCCTTTAAAAATCATATGCTCGTAAAGGTGAAAAAGACCTACTGTTTCTTTTTTTTGTGCTATACCACCACCTTTTACTGCAAGCTCTATGTATGTCAGGGGTACATTGTCGTTTTCAGCAATGAAAAGTTCTAAGCCATTATCTAGTGTGTAGTGATACACATCTTGTACTAAGGTTTCCTGTGCGCTTAGGCATAAACCACATACTGATAATATCATAAAAGCAAGAAACCGTTTTATTATTTTATTCATTTACATTTCCTTTGTAGAGTTATTGTATAAGCTTGCAACAAGCATGTCTTTTCATTATAATATACAACGAAACGAGTAAAAAGTAAATTGCTTTATAAGGAATGCTATGATAGCCGTATTTGTTAACTGCGCCTCAGTATTAATTGGATCAATTCTAGGTTTAATATTCTCAAAAAAAATCACGAAATCTTTTAATGCCGCTGTGACTATTGCTTCAGGAATAGTATGTATTGTGCTTGGCATTGAAATGGCTTTAGAGTATCAAAACATAATATACCTAACTCTTTCTGCAATTATTGGAGGACTTTTAGGTACCTTTTGGGATATAAATGGAAGAATACTAAGTTTAGGGAATTTTCTAGAGCGCATTTTTGTTTCAAAAAAAAATTGTGAGCAAATTGCTGAGGGTGAAAAGCTGCCTACATTTGCTCATGCGTTTCTAAATGCTTCTGTTCTTTTTTGCGTTGGGGCTATGAGTATACTTGGCTCATTTAAAGCAGGAATAGAAAGTGACTATACAATAATTTTTACAAAATCTGTGTTAGATGGCTTTATGGCTATCGTGTTTACAGCTGCAATAGGTATAGGAACTGCTTTTTCAATAATAACAATTTTTATTTATCAAAGCATTTTAACAATTTCATCTACATATATTTCACCTTATGTAAGTGATATAATGCTTTCTGAAATTACTGCCATCGGAGGTTGTCTGATTATTATGGTCGGGATAAATCTTTTAGAAATAAAAAAAATTAAAACAGCAAATTTTATTGTTTCTGTTTTTTTAATTCCACTTTTCTATGCACTAGATCCATATGTACAGAAAATAATATCACTTTTTTAAGTAAAGCACAATATGAAAAACAAAACCATTACAATTGAACAACGACAAAAAATTATCGCAAAAGCGGGGGTAATTGCTTTACTCGGAAATTTATTTCTAGCCATAGCAAAATTGGGTGTTGGTTTTATAACTGGTAGCTTATCTGTACTAGGTGATGGTATTGATACAACAACTGATGTAATCATTGCATGCATGACCCTTGTTATTGGAAAAATAATTTCTAGACCATCTGATAAGTCTCACCCTTGGGGACATGGCAGAGCAGAAACAATGGGAACCCTTGCACTGTCTTTTGTTATATTTTTTGCGGGTTTTCAATTAGCCCTTTCTGCAATTCAACAGCTAAACAGTCAAACATCTTCTGCTCAAATAAGCAGCCTCGCTATCATAATTACATGTGTTTCAATAGTCACAAAAATACTTTTAGCAATATCACAGTTAATATTAGGGAAAATGGCGAATAGCTCCATGGTAAAAGCAAATGCTCAAAACATGATAAATGATATTGTTATTTCTGGATCAGTTCTTTTAGGCTTAATTACTTCATACATGTTTAATTCACCTCTCATAGATCCCTTAGTAGCTTTAATAGTGAGTATATGGATTATTAAGAATGCCGTATTGATTTTTTGGGAAATGAACACAGAACTAATGGATGGTAATCAAAATAGTGAAATATATAAGGAACTTTTTAATGCAGTACGTACTGTGAAAGGGGTTGCTAATCCACATCGAGTGCGAATGCGAAAAATTGCCAACTATTGGGATATAGATTTAGATATTGAAGTTCCAGCCGATATGAGTGTTTTAGATGCGCATGAGATTTCTGAAAAGGTAACTGCTGCCATACGATTAGCAATTCCTGATATATATGACATTATGGTCCATATTGAACCAGAGGGACTGTCAGAAAAACATGTTGTTGAAGCATATGGCTTGAGCGAAAAAGATTTGTAGTTTTCAAACACAGCAATTGCAACAGAGTTATATTACTTATATAAGAAATGCAATTTGTTTCATTTTACCCATTTACAATATTCCACATGTTTGTTACTATGTATATATGGATAAATTTGTTTTAGCACCATCTATTCTTTCAGCAGATTTTACTCAATTATCACAATCAGTTGATATTGTAAACTCCTCATCGGCAAAGTGGGTACATATAGATATTATGGATGGAACCTTTGTGCCTAATATTTCATTTGGGCAGCCAATTGTTTCAGCTATACGACCGTTAACTACTTTGGATTTTGATGTACACTTGATGATACAAAACCCTGAAAATCATATTGAAAGCTTTGCAAATGCAGGTGCAGATTGGATTACATTTCACTGGGAAGCTGCAGTACATCCTCATAGAATTATTCAGAAAATTCATTCATTTGGAAAAAAGGCAG
>CAYJLT010000006.1:0-25018 GCA_964371295.1 uncultured Treponemataceae bacterium | reverse complement strand
ATCTACACCAATTTCAGTTTTACATGATGTACTTCCCTTTGTTGACCTAGTTCTTATTATGTCAGTAAATCCTGGGTTTGGAGGACAATCATTAATTGAACAGTGTTTGCCTAAGATTGGTGAACTAATTAAATTACGAAATCAGCATTCGTACTCATATCTTGTTTCAATAGATGGTGGTGTAAATGAGAAAAATCTTAGTCAAGTTATACAAACCAATGTCGATGTTATAGTATCTGGGTCTGCTTTTTTTAGCGGAAAATTAACAATATAGGAAGATTGTATATGAAAAAAATAGTATCGCTATGTGTTTGTATCTTTATGTTGGTGATGCCAGTATTTGTTCAAGAAAATGAATCAACAGAGCAAACGTTCGGACAAGATTTAGTTCAAGGGCTCGAGGCCTATAAAATTGGAAACTGGGAAGATGCGCTTTTCTTTTTAAAACGTACTGACAATTTTCAAAATGCCCTTTCAGATGCAGTATGGTATTTTGTTATAATGGCCGAAATGAATCTTGGCGATTATGATGCTGCATTACGCGATGGTAGTACTTTTTTAGAAGTTTTTTCTGAAAGCATTTATGTGCCTGAAATTACATATCAAACGGAGTACGCTAGGTTTGAACTTGATATGTATGATGAAGCTATTAATGGCTTTTCTGATTTTATTTATGTATATCCTGATCATGACTTTGTTTCCTTTGCAGTTTTTTACACTGGCGAAGCATTATATAATACTTATGATTTTTCTCGTGCAAAGTCATATTTTGATAGAATAGTATTAGAGTTTCCTGAAAGTACAAAATATGATGATGCATTATTTAGACTTGAATTGTTGGAGCAAAGAGAGCGAGAGGAAAAACTATTATACCTTTTACGAGTAACAGGGGAAGAAGCAGTTGCAGCTAAGGAAGATTATGAACGACAAATAAAGCAATTACAAAGTGAAGAAACCCTAATACTTAGAAAAAGATTACAAGAGCTTGAGACAGAGCATGGAAAGTTGCAAATAGAGCGGCAAGAACTACTCGCACAAAATGAAAGTTTGCGTAATACCGTTCAAGAACTCAATACTGTAATTGTTGAAAACAATGATCAGACAAGCGAAAGTGATAGTTTTACAACGAATACAAATACTATTAACACCGTAGGTGAAGTTGGTTCTTCAGAGAATGCTACTTCAATTTCTGAACAAAATAGCAACTCACTCATAGAAGAATTAACACGAAAAGCACTAGAGCTCCAAAGGTTAATTAATGAAAACTAAGAAGGAAAACAAAATGAAGAAATTAAGCGTTATTTTTGTGTTGATAATTTCTTGTGCAACACTTTTTGCAAATGTTGATGCGACAGTAGATAATATTCGTATTGAAATTGAAGATTATACAGGAGCTGTTACAATTTATCGCAAATCTGTAAACGATAGGTTTGTTTCAGTTTTTGATTCTAAAACATTTACAAAGACACCTGCTTTTCATGTTTTTTATAATGGGGCTGTATTGCCTGTCAATTTTAGTGGTGGGTTTAAGATAACCTCTTCATTCAAAGATACAAGAGCTACTCTCGTTGCAGAATTGCGCAATAAAATAGAACTCACAGTTCATTATGATTTGTTTTCTGCAAGTGAAGAAGGCTTAGTTGACTCTGTTAAGGTTACGAGCCAGTTAGTCAATTTATCTAAGGGGGAACAGGAAGTTGCTGTAAAAGCAATATTCGATACATGGCTTGGTGAAAGTACTGTTACACATTTTACCACAGCAAGGCAATCATCAATAAATTCTGAAACCCTGTTTACAAATATAGCTAATGATAGATGGATTCAGTCCGCAAATTCAACCGATGTCATTAGATTTATTGTTCCCGAACAGCAATTTTCAAATATTGATAGCATCATTGTTGCTAATAAAAATCTTCTTTCTCAATTAGTCTGGGATTACAATATTCAACGGGGGAGAGAATTTCATTCGCTTAACTCTTATAATAATTCAGCACTGTCTATAACTTGGAAAAATTTTATTATTGACTCGGCCCCAAGTTTAGTTCATGAATTTTACATTTTAACCGGTGAAACAAGTATACAAATGGCCACAACCTGGCCTCCAGAATCACATACAACAAGCTCCCATAATCTTCAATCAGTAAATTCACTTTCATATTTATCGGAAGATGATATGAACAAGATTTTAGAAATTTTAGATACTATTAATGAACTAAAAGATGATAATACATATCTTAGTGAACAAGAAATTATTTCTCTTAATCAAGAAGTAGATGAAATTCTTGAAAATGCAAGGCGGTAATGTTCGATGGGAATGACTACGCTTGAAAAAGCGAATAGGCTGCTGTCAGCAAGGCGTTTTCCTGCTGTTGTTTCACTTTTAGAACCTCTCATCATGGATTATAAAGAATCATTTCAGTTTTTTTATTTGTTAGGAACAGCATGTTTATATTTAGGTGATATTGGGGGTGCTGAGCTCTATTACAAAACTGCTCGCAGAATTAAAATTTCAGATGTAGACTTAATAACAGCACAGGCTGTGCTCTTCTTACGCAGGGGCGAAGTAAATAAAGCCGTTGAGTATTACTTGCAAGCTCAAGAATATAATCCTGATAATAGTTTATCAAAAAAAGCACTTGAATTTATTAAACACAATAGTAGCTCTGATGTTTTTACCCATCTTGTTCAAACTGGTAACATTAAGCGCTTTTACCCGCGATTAGGTACTAATCCCAAGTTATTACAAGCGCTTATTATTTCAATTGTCTTAGTATTTGCATCTGGAGTTTTTTTTCTTTTAATGCAAAGTCCGCAAAATATTGAAGGAAATAGAGCTGACTTATCTGAATTAGTGTTAAGCGTAGATGAGCGAAACAACTCACTTATACAAGATACTGCTTCTTCAGTCTTCCGGTATATTTTAACTGAAAAAGAGCTTGAGGATGCATATGCAGACGCACAAGAGCATTTTCAATCCTATAGAGATAACTCTTCACAAGTTGAAATTAATCGTATATTAAATTCGAATGCATCAACTGCAATACGCCAAAAAGCTCGTCTATTAAATGAATACCTTGAGGAGCCCACTTTTGACAGTAATATTGAAAATTACACATATGAACAAATACGGCAAGATGTGTGGTTGTATTTAGATACATGGGTTATATGGTCTGGAAGGGTAACAAATGTACTTGAAACTCAAACTGAATATCAATGTGATTTTTTAATTGGATATGATACATTGCAAAAAGTAGAGGGATTTGTTCCATTGGTAATGCAACAGCCTGTAGATATTGATACATCACTTCCTGTGCAGGTTTTAGCACAAGTAAATATATCTGATGGAAGGCTATTGTTAAGAGGAAAATCCATATATCAGCCTTTGGTTGGTAACGAATAGTTTTTAAAACTATAACAAAAATACTATAATATATATAGAGGGAGGCTATTATGGCTAAAGTAACTACAGAAATGAATGCTCCACAGGATATGAGCGAAAAATTGCAAGCTCTTGAAGCAGCAAGATTACAAATTGAAAAGCAATTTGGACAAGGTTCTTTAATGAAGCTTGGAAATGTAACAGAAACCGCAGGGGTAGATGTTATTCCATCAGGTTCAATTATGCTTGATGAAGCACTTGGAATTGGTGGATACCCGAGAGGGCGCGTAATTGAAGTATATGGTCCTGAATCTTCTGGTAAAACAACATTAGCACTACATGCTATTGCTGAAGCACAGAAATTAGGTGGGATAGCGGCTTTTGTTGATGCTGAACATGCCCTAGATCCATTATATGCGAAGAACTTAGGTGTAAACATTGATGACTTGTGGGTATCGCAACCAGACACTGGTGAGCAAGCACTAGAAATTGCAGAAAGTTTAGTACGCTCTGGAGCTGTAGATATCATCGTTGTAGACTCTGTTGCTGCCCTTACACCACAAGCAGAAATTGAAGGGGATATGGGCGCTTCCCATATGGGTCTTCAAGCTAGACTTATGAGTCAAGCTCTAAGAAAACTCACAGCTATAATTGGTAAATCAAAAACTATTATTATTTTTATAAATCAAATAAGAATGAAAATTGGGGTTATGTTTGGAAATCCCGAAACAACTACAGGTGGTAATGCACTAAAATTTTATGCCTCTTTAAGGCTCGAAGTTAGGCGTGTTGAATCTATAGATGCAAAAGGCGAAGAGGATGCTGTAGGTAACAGAGTTAGAGTTAAAATAGTAAAAAATAAGGTAGCACCACCTTTCAGAAAGGTTGAGCTAGATATAATGTTTGGAAAGGGTGTTTCAGCTATTGCAAGCCTTTTAGATTCTGCTGTACGGCATGGGTTTATAGATAAAAAAGGTGCATGGTACACAACTGAAACTGAAAAAGTTGGACAAGGCCGAGAGAACGCTATTAACTTTCTAGAGCAAAACCCAGACTTTACACAAAGTGTTGAAAAGCAGATAAGAGAAAAATTATTCCCTGGTCAAGTGCTTAAAGAACAACCTAAAGAAAAAAAAGTATCAAAAGAAATAATTGCAGAGGCTCCTAGTGTGCCACCTAGTGAGGACTTATTTTAAATGTTCCAAGTCTATCTTTCGCTCGGCTCTAACAAATCATACTTTATTGATGATGTAGAGTATCAACCATTTGATTTGTTACGTAAAGCCTGCGAAAGCTTGAACGGTGTTTTACTAGACATAAGTTTTTCAACAGTTTATATTACCAAGCCAATGTATTACGATAAACAAGAACATTTTTTTAATATGGCGGTGTACGGGCTTTTTGAAGGTTCTCCAGATGATTTATTGGTCTGTACACAAGGTATTGAAAATGCGCTTGGGCGAGACAGAAAATCAGAGATAAGAAATGGGCCGAGAACTATTGATATTGATATACTTCTTTTTTCTGATTTTAGCATAAATACACAAAAGCTTATTATTCCACATAAAAAAATGGATGAAAGAGCTTTTGTGCTTATACCCATGCTAGAGATTTTGCCCATTGATGCCGATAGTAATATTAAGGACTATTATACAAGTTGTTTGTTAAAACTTGAAGCAAACGATGTACTAAAGTATAAGTCCTTTTTGCTGGAGGCACACATTGAATCTTGACCACAATACTGATACTGATGTACGAACATACAATTTAACACAGTTTGAAGGACCGCTAGATTTATTATTAACATTAATTAAAAAAAATGAAGTAAACATTTACGATATTCCAATAGGTGATATTACAGAGCAATACTTGGATTATTTAGACTATGCAGTTGTTACAGATTTAGAAAACTTAACAGAGTTTTATTCTTTAGCAGCAGAGCTGATTTATATTAAGTCTCATTTACTTCTTCCTGCAGAAACTAGTTTTGATGGTGATGAGATAGAGGATCCACGTCAGGATTTAGTAGACAAACTCATTGAATATCAAAAGTTTAAGAAATTGTCAGAGCTAATTGAAGAAAAAGAAGAAGAAACAGAGTGGAACGTAGAAAGAAAAAAAATACAAAGTGTACTACCTTTTGATGAAGAAGAGCTGTGGCAAAAAATTGATACATGGACATTGATGAAAACTTTTACACAGTTGGTAGGAACTCATTCAGGTGATAAAATTATGAGTATGTATGAAGAAATTTCAGTTGGTGAAAAAATTACTCTTATGTATGAGTTTTTTGAAAATAAAGGTGAATGCTTTTTTACGGACTTGATAATTAGAAAAGAAAGTATTATGGATATTGTATGCGCTTTTATGGCAATTTTAGAGGCTGTAAAAGTTCATTCTGCATGTATTTTTCAAAATCGAATGTTTGGAGATATTAAAATTATGCCGTATAAAGCGGCATAGAGGGGTATGTAGTGGAGTTAGAGAATGAAATAGCTCTTGTTGAAGCAATTCTATTTTTAGAGGGTGAATCAATAAGTGTTGAAGCAATTATGCGCATATCAAATTTTTCAAAAGATGTTGTTCAAATGTGCATAGATAAGTTACAAGAGCGATATAGTGTTCAGAGCTCCGCATTAGAACTGCAGCAAATTTCAGGTGGATGGTTTCTGTGTGTCAAAAAAAACTTATGGAGTTCCTTAAAAGAACGCTACGGAAAAAAAAATGAAAGTAAATTATCAAGAGCTGCCTTAGAAACTCTGTCGATTATTGCTTATTCACAACCTATAACACGTGCTGAGATTGAAGCAATTAGGGGAGTATCTGCTGATAATATGATTCGCCACCTTTTTGAAAAAAACATGATAAAAGAAGTTGGAAAAAAAGATATTCCAGGAAAACCTGTTCAGTACGGAACAACTAAAGAGTTCTTAAAAATTTTTAGGCTTAATAGCATCGCAGATTTGCCAAAACTCGATGAATCCGAAAGTGAGAGATTTGAACTTGCACGATGACAAAATACGTTTACAGCTTTACTTAGCACGTTGTGGTGTTGCAAGTAGGAGAGCATCTGAATCGTTTATCTTAGATGGGCGTGTTTCAGTTAATGGTGAAATAATTACTTCCCTTGGCATAAAAGTATCCTTATCTGACACTGTTATGGTTGACAATAAAAAGATTTCTCTTGAGAAAAAAAAGAAGTACGTATTATTAAATAAGCCAACAGGTTATGTATGCAGTCTTTCAGATGAAAAAAATAGAGAGGTAGCTGCAGATTTATTAAAGCCACACTTTACCGAACGACTCTTTAACATTGGTCGACTAGATATGTTTTCTCAAGGATTAATTATTTTTACTAATGATGGAGATTTTATGCAAAAACTCTCACATCCTTCGTCTCAAGTCGAAAAGGAATATGTAGTTGAAACGAGCACACAAATCCCTAAGGATCTTATTACGTCTTTTCAATCAGGGATTCGAGTCGATGGAATATTTTATAAGTGTCGCAAATCTGAGCTAGTGAATAACAAAAAGGCTAAATTTATTTTAATTGAAGGTAAGAATAGAGAAATCAGACGTATCTTTGAGCACTATAATATTGGAATTAAGTCATTGACAAGAATTAGAATTGGGCACTTGTTGCTCGAAAACTTGCCAAGTGGCGGATACAGAGAAATACATATAAAAGATATTGAAGCATTCTTTAAATGATAAAATTGAGAGGTGAGGGTGTGGTAGTAGCGATTGATGGTCCAAGTGGTACAGGAAAAAGTACTGTTGCAAAGCTAGTTGCAAAAAAACTTCAAATTTCATTCTTAAATTCTGGTAGCTTTTACAGAGCATGTACCTTAGCAGTACTAAGAGAAAAGATTTCAATAAGTGATGAAGCTGCAGTTTTAAATCACATTGAAGAGACAACATTAGATTATGTTAATGAACATGTAATATTAAATGGTGAAGACGTGGAGCACTTATTGCATTCAAGCGATATTGATTTAAATTCATCTAGAGTTTCATGCATAGTACCACTCAGACACCTTATAAATAAAAAACTACAAGAAATTACAAAGAAAATCAGCTTTGTTTGTGAAGGGCGAGATATGACGACTGTAGTTTTTCCAAATGCAGATTATAAATTTTATCTCGATGCATCGGTTGAAGAACAAGCAAAGAGGCGCCATACTCAGAGACCTGATGGAAAAACACTAGAAGAAATAAAGCAGTCAATTATAGAAAGAGATGAGATAGATAAAAACAAAGCAGAAGGTTCACTAAAAATTGCAAAAGATGCTGAATATATTGACACTACGTACTTGACCATCGACCAAGTTTGTGAGATAATGATAAATAAAATTTACATATAAGGGTTTATTATGGAAGAAATGGAAGTGGAAATGAATGAAACTCAAAACTCCGAAACGAGCATTCAAACACAATTACAAGAGAAGTATCTCAAAGGGTTAGAAACACTTGAAGAAGGGCAGCTTGTTGACGGGCATGTTGTTCAAGTAACCTCCGACGATGTTTTTGTAGATGTAGGTTATAAGTCGGAAGGTAAAATTCCAAAATCGGAGTTTGCGGAAATACCAAATGTTGGTGATGTAGTTAGTGTTGTTTTAATTACAAAAGAAACCAGAAATGGTGAGTTAATTGTATCTAAACAAAAAGCTGAAAGTATTCAAATTTGGAAAAATTTAAAACAAGCTTTTGCAGATAAAACTCCTGTTGAAGGAACAATTGATAAGGCTGTAAAGAGCGGCTTTGAAGTTTTATTAGGCGCTGGAATTAGGGCATTTTTGCCATTAAGTCAAGCTGATGTGCACAGAGTATTACAGCCTGAAAAACTTGTTGGTTTAAAAAGCTTATTTTATATTGATAGACTTTATACAGATAGAAAAGCAAACATTATCGTAAACAGAAGAAATTATCTCGAAGAATCAATTACTTCTAATAGAAATACATTTTTTGATAGTATTGCAATTGGCGATACTGTAACAGGATCTGTAAAAAGTTTTACTAGTTTTGGTGCATTTATTGATTTAGGTGGCTTTGATGGACTCTTACACATCAACGATATGAGTTGGGGGCATGTAACACGTCCTAAAGACTTTGTTAAAAAAGGCCAAGAAATTACACTAAAGGTAATTAGACTTGATCCAGAAGACAAGAGAATAAATCTTTCTCTTAAGCATTTTACAGAAGACCCATGGCTAAATTTTGAAGGCAAGTATCATGTTGAAGACATAGTAAAAGGTACTGTTACAAAGTTAGCTGATTTTGGTGCTTTTATTGAACTAGAAGAGGGAATTGAAGGGCTTGTACATATAAGTGAGTTTTCTTGGGTTAGAAAAATCAACAAACCTAGTGATGTTGTAAAACAAGGCGATGAAGTTGAATGTATGGTTCTTGGGTATGATATTCAAGCAGGGCGTGTATCGTTGGGATTAAAACAAGTGCAAGACAATCCGTGGGACACCATTGGAGAAAAATACCCAGTTAATACAAAATTAACATGTAAAGTAGTTAAATTAACAAATGCTGGTGCATTCTTAGAATTAGAAGATGGAATTGATGGGTTCTTACACGTAGATGACATTTCATGGACTAAAAAAGTAAAGCACCCTAGAACAGATTTAACGGTAGACCAAGAAATTGAAGTTTTAGTTGTTGAAAATGACCCTGAAAACCATAGACTGCGACTAAGCGTAAAGCATTTAGGTGACAATCCTTGGGAACAATTTATCCAAGACCATCCTACAGGTTCAATCATTGAAGGTGAAATTGTTTCAATTACTGACTTTGGTCTCTTTGTACGTGTAGATGGTGGTATTGAAGGACTTATTAATAAATCTAACTTAACAGATAGTAGAGAAGAGTCATATGAAGATGCTGTACAAAAGTACAAAGTTGGCGACAAAATAAGTGTGTATGTTGTTGAAGTTAACTTAGAAAAGCAAAAAGTTGCATTCTCTGTAAAAGAGGTTAAGAAAAAGGCACAGCAAAGCGAAATGTCACACTACATGTCAGCTACAGATGATAGTTCAGATGGAGCTTTTACATTAGGTGATATGCTAAAGAATAAGAATAACTAGAGCTCTTGGAAAGTTATTTATGTTGCAGAATTCCTTTGATGTAGAAAAACTAAATACACTTGTTGACATCAATTCTAGGCTAAATTCTAGCTATGAAGATGTTGATAGTTTATTGTTATACATTTTGGAATCTGCAATGCGTTTGGTACGCTGTGAATCATCTTCATTATTACTACTTGAAAGCGAAGACACTCTTAAGTTCCGTTTAGCATTGGGACCAAAGGGTGTCGAAGTTTTATCTATACCTGTTTCAACAAAAAACAGTATCGCAGGTTCTGTCGTCAAGGAAAATCGTTCAATATTAATTGATGACGTTGAAAAACATCCACAGTTTTTTTCTGCCATACAGAATATGACAGGGTATAAAACTAAAAACATGATTGCAGTACCATTAAGAATTGATAATAAATGTGTTGGTGTAGTTGAACTTTTAAATAAAGCAGACGGACAACCATTTGATATAAGTGACTTGGAAATACTAGAGTTACTTTGCCTACAAGCAGGCATTGCATATAAGAACGCGGATATTTATCATAAAACAAAAATAGAAGTACATGAGCTTAAGTCAGTTATTACTTCTGAGCATAACTTTCACGATTTTGTCGGAAATAGCGCTGCAGTATTAGACTTGTTAAAAGTTATAGAACAAGTTGCCAATACAAATGCTTCGGTTTTAATTCAAGGCGAAAGTGGGGTTGGTAAAGAGCTCGTAGCAGAGAGAATCCATCGTTTAAGTGACAGAACAAGTAATCCTTTTGTATGTGTAAACTGTGCTGCTTTGTCTGCGCAGCTTTTAGAGAGTGAACTATTTGGACATGTTAGAGGAGCTTTTACTGATGCAGTTTCAAACAGGATTGGACGCTTTGAATTAGCAAACGAGGGTACAATCTTTTTAGATGAAATTGGCGAAATGTCTTTAGACCTACAAGCTAAGCTACTAAGGGTTTTACAGTTTAAGCAGTTTGAAAGAGTCGGCTCAAATGAAACACTGAATGTCGATGTTAGAATAATTGCAGCTACAAATAGAGACCTTGAAGAGATGGTTCAACAAGGCAGCTTTAGGTCAGATTTGTTTTTTAGACTTAATGTTTTGCCTATCAATGTTCTACCACTTCGAAACAGAGTTGATGATATTGAGCTACTAGCTAATCATTTTATGAAAAAATTTAGTATTGAGACAAATAAACTTTTTACTGATTTTTCAGTTGATGCTTTAAATACATTGAAAATGTATCAGTGGCCCGGAAATGTTAGAGAGCTTGAAAATTCAATCGAAAGAGCGTGTGTTCTTGGAACACCACCGACAATACAAGAAATTGATTTGCGATTAAACATTGGAAAAAAGGAAGACTATGATTTTAATGACACATCATTAAAAGTTGCAATACACAATTTTAAGAAAAGGTATGTGTCACATATTCTCAATCAATGTAGATGGAACCAAACAGAAGCTGCTAAAGTGCTTGATGTACAAAGAACCTATGTTTCAAAATTGATTTCAGAATTAGATATAAAAAAAAGCAAATAAGGTATATAAAATACAGGAGACAAAGATGGAAAAAAATGAAAAAAACACACAAAATAGTATGGTAATATCTTTTATTGAAAATACTCGCAAGCCAATTATTGTTATTTTAGTAGCACTCATACTTATTGCTATTATTTTAAGTGTGGTTGTTGCTATGGAAAACAGTAAGATAGCAGAAGGCTTAAATGTATTAGATTCAATCGAATTTAGATATGAGTCTTTAGATAATAGCTCAGAAGAGTACAGTAATGAACAGTCTTCTCTATTAAAAGAAGCTATTACATTAAGTGAACAATCCTCAGGAGTTGTAAAGGTGAGAAGCCTCCTTTTTTCAGCTGATGTTAATTTTGACTTGGAAAACTGGTCAGATGCTAGAGATTTGTATGTTCAAGCGTATGAAGCAGACACTACTTCATATACTGCACCACTAGCTCTTTATAATGCTGCAATTTCCAGTGAAGAAATGGTAGATTTAGACGGAGCTGTTTCTTATCTAACAATGGCAAAAAATTATGAAGATTTTTCACTAAGTGCTAGAGCTCTCTTTAATTTAGCTCGAATCGAAGATACACGTGGTAACTATCAAATTGCTGCGGATACTTATCAAGAGTTAAATGATAACTATCCCTCAACTTCATGGGCCAACCTAGCAAAAAGTAGATTAATTGTATTAAAATCAGAGAACAAGGCTCTATAATGTCAAAAATTACATGAGAAAAAGCATGCTTAGAAAAATTGTATTTGTTTTTTTTACTCTGCTAATGCTTTCTTCATGTGGTTTAAAAACCTTTTATAAAATTGATCCTCCTCAGAATGCCGACCCGCCCAATACAGCTAATGGTGATATTGTGAGTAGTCCTACACAAGAGCGTGAATTTGCATTTACTGCACAAGACTTAACTGCAGCATTTTTTACAAGCTCAGGGACAGATGTGTATTATCGAATTTACACTGAGCAAGAAGACCTTCAAGCAGACGCATCACAAGTTGATGATGCTAATGATGACGATAACAACAATGGCTACAAGCAAATAATTTCCCTTGGCTATAAAAAGCTAAAATCTACTCGTGGTGGTGAAAACCCCCTTATTGATACATCTGGGGGTAGAATTATAATACAACCTGCTGATGATACTTTAAAAGATGCCTTTGTAAGTGTATCAGGTTCTGTATCAGGTTTTATACCTTTACGCTTTAATGAAGGCTACTTTAACTTTAATGATACATATAATTCTGATGACGATGATTATTCACTGCCTACGAGTGGGGATGATGATTATGACGAGGGTGCAACTGTTGAGTCATATTTTTTGAATGCATATGCCGTTTCAGTTGGTATGGATATTTCAACCTTTAGTCAAGTACAAAGCGAAATATTATCACTTGGCTTTATTGCGTACGATTTGGACTAAAATGTTTCTAGCAAACGATTTTACGTATTGTTTGTAATAAATCACTGTATTCAGTAAAACTCTGTATTTCGTGATTCTCTTTAATAATGTGTTCTGGCGCCTTAAAAAGAAAGCCGTACTCACTTTGCTTTATCATTTCTAAATCGTTAAACGAATCTCCTGCAGATATTACAGATAGACCCATACTTTGAAACCCTTTCACTGCATAGTATTTGCCATTATTTTGCCTCATAGCATAATCAATAACATTGTTATCATCACTTACAATGAGTTCATTGCAGAAAATTGTAGGCATATCAAGTTTTTGCATTAACGGAAGAGCAAATTGTGAAAATGTATCTGATAAAATTACTGTTTGACAGCATTGTCTAAGTGAATCTAAAAAAGACTTAGCACCTGCTAATGGTTGAAGTGTTTTAATAACATTTTGTATATCCTTTAATCGTAGATTATTCTCTTCAAGTATTTGGAGTCTTTTTTTCATTAGTACATCATAATCACTTATGTCTCTTGTTGTTAAGCGTAGCTCTTCTATTCCGGTCTTTTCCGCTACAGCTATCCATATCTCAGGCACCAGTACGCCTTCAAGATCTAAACACGTTACAAACATAGTAGACTCTCCTTACTTAAGTGTATTTAATAACCACTCTTTAAACTCAATGTAATCATTTTTCATTGGTACTGAATTATCTTTTAACATCATTACCTTTTCTAATCTATCTGGCAGAGGCGGCTCTCTTCCTGTCGCATCTTTAACAATTTCACTAAATTTAGCTGGATGCGCAGTACCTAGTATTATTCCTACCGCTTTGTTATCAACTACGGCATCAGCCCAATTAGGTATACTGTTTGTAATTCCTGGTTCATCTAATGAGTTTTGAAACCCTGACATAAGCGATAAAATACCACCCTTGCGTATTTCTTGCCAAGCTTTCCATGCAATTGCTCCGTGTGGGTCAATAATACATCCAGTTCTCTCTAGGTGATTAGAAATTCCGTTACTAATACCTTTGTCATCTGTCCAGTAACCTGCCATAATGTCTTTTAATTCGTAATGAGAATACATTGACATCATTCTTTCAAAATTACTTGGAGCACCCACATCCATTGCATTTGCTAGAGTGGTAACTGATGGTCGAGGCTCATATGAGCCAGAATAGAGCCAATCAGGTATAGTTTTGTTTGCATTTGTTGCTGCAATAAAACCATCAATTGGGGCACCCATTTTCTGTGCAATGAGTCCAGAAGTTAAATTCCCAAAATTTCCAGAAGGAACAGTTACAATTATTGCAGGGTCTTCTATTTTGTTGTTATGCCAACTTCGTGATTTTACTAAAAGGGAAGAGTACATATAGTAAAAACTCTGAGGTAATAGCCTTGATATATTAATTGAGTTAGCAGATGATAGCCTTAATTTTTTACGAATAGATTCATCTGTAAATGCCTTTTTTACAAGACGCTGACAGTCATCAAAAGTTCCCTCAACTGATAATGCGCGTACATTTCCTGTAAAAGTTGAAAGTTGCTTTTCTTGTAATGGACTAATTCTACCCTTGGGGTATAAAATAGTAACATCTATTCCATCTAGATTGTGAAAGGCGCTTCCAACAGCACTACCTGTATCTCCAGATGTTGCAACTAAAATATGAAGATTCTTTTTTTCGCCTTCATTAAAATATGCCATAAGCTGCGCCATAAAACGAGCACCAATATCCTTAAAGGCACAAGTTGGACCATGAAATAATTCTAATACATATGTAACAGGATCTACCTGAGTAACAGGTACATTAAAGGGGTAACAATTAATAATTATTTCTTGTAATTTCTCGTCACTAATAACGTCACTGCAATATAGTCGTGCCATTTCAAAAGATATGTCTCTAAATGAAGGTGGTACTGTTTTTTCCAATATTGATTCACTTAACTTTGGGTAAGAGCTAGGAACATACAACCCGCCTGTTTCAGCACTCATTCCATTCAAAACAGCAGTTCTTAAATCTGTTTGTACACTATTATCTCTCGTATCTGTATAAATCATTTTTTACTCCAATCTATGTGTGCTTTTATAGTATATACATATTTTATGTCAAATTCAAGAGGGATGGTTTCATGTAAGATATAAGTTGCTTGAAAATAGAGCACATTCAGACCAAATTGCTTGTAAATTATAGCCTCCAGAATCACCGTCTATATCTATAACTTCTCCTAAAAAATATAAACCATTAACTATCTTAGATTCAAATGTTTTTGGATCTATTTCTTTTAATGAAATACCTCCGGAGGTGCACATACAGGAATCAAACCCTTCAACACTCGAAACTGTAATGGTAAATGAAACCAAAAGGTTTACAAGGATATCAAGAGATTTATATGAAATTTCACAAATATTTTTATTTGCGTTAACTTCTGCCACACTACAAATAAAATGAATCATTTTTTTTGGTATATCATATTTTTTTAGAGCAAAGAAAACAGTCTCAGTTTTATTTTTCCGTAAATAATCTGAAAGTGTGCTAGAATTTTCATGTATAAAGGAAATGGATAGTTTATCCCCTTTGTCAAAGCTACGAGAATTGTCAATAATTATGGGACCCGAAAATCCCTTATGAGTTATTAAAAGTGCTCCAAAATATGCTGTTGACTTATTACCTTTTTGATGTTGTATTTTACACGACGGAAATGCAATTCCTGATAAATCAGATAGTATATGCTCATTACAAAATATACTTGCTAACGATGGTTTTGCTTTTATAATAGTATGTCCAAATTTTTCTGCAAAACGATACCCATCTCCAGTAGATCCAGTTTTTGGAAGACTTTTTCCACCCGTAGTAATTAAAACATTGTTCGCAAAATACTTATTGGTTTCTGTCAAAACCATAAATATATCATTACTCTTTTTAATTTCTATGACAGTAGAATTAAGTTCAGTATTAACAGTATTTGTTTTATATATAAAGAGATCTCTTATGTCTTTTACATTCATAGATTTCGGGAAAAATTTACCATCATCTCTACAAAGTGTTTTTATTCCGTTGTCTTCAAAAAAAGATACAATGTCGTCATTAAAAAAAAAGCTAAATGCATTTCTCAGAAAATTGCCATTTGTACCGTATTTCTTTAAAAAATCATCAATTGTTCCACTATGTGTAAAATTGCATGCTCCATTTCCTGTTGTAAGAAGTTTTTGGAGGGGAGTAGGTTGCTTTTCAACAAGGAGGATTTTTATGTTTGAATTATGCTCTAGTAGTTTTATGGTCGCAAAATAACCTGCTGCACCTCCACCAATTATAGCTATATCGTATTGTGTCATGTAAACAGTATAACAAAAATCAGAGAAATATATAAGTGTATATTCTCTTGCATTATTGGGCTATTTCTACTATGATTATGTGTAATAGGAGAAAGTCAATGGGGAAATCAGTAGCACGAATTTACATATCTAACTTTGAACATAACATACAAGAAATAAAAAAATATGCTCCAGAAAAGAAAATTTGCATTGCAGTTAAGGCAAATGCATATGGACATGGTGCTATTGAAATTGCAAAGAAAGCAATTGAACTTGGTGTTGAATACCTGTCTGTTGCTACAGTTGAAGAAGGTGTTGAGTTACGAAAAGCTGGGATTTCAGAGCCAATTTTACTACTTAGCCTTTGTCATTACAGTGAAATAGATACGCTTGTTTCAAACTCAATTACACCATTAGTTGCAGATGTAGAGTTTGTTTCATTGCTTATAGATTCACTATTAAAATATAATATTAAAAAATTTCCTGTGCATATAAAGGTAGATACAGGGATGGCTCGTTACGGAGTACTTGAAAAAGACGCACTTGAACTCGCAAAATACATTCAAAATTCGAATAGTTTGCTTATTGAAGGAACATGCACACATCTTTCAGTTTCAGACTCGCTTTTAGAAGAGAACAGAGTATTTACAGAACAACAAATTGAAATATTTCAGAATGTTGTAGATTCAATGAAGAAAAATTCGATTAATCCAGGTATTATACATTGCTGCGCTTCAGGTGGGATTCTTTTATACAAAGAGGCACATTTTGATATGATTCGCCCCGGAATTTTAACGTATGGGTACTTTCCAAGTATGGAGTTGCAGAACTATTTCTCTAAAAAAGCATTTCCAAATTTTCTGCCAGTGATGGAACTTGTGTCATATGTCGTTTCGACAAAAAAAATATATGAAGGTGACAGTGTTTCTTATGGTAGAACATGGAAAGCAAAAAATGACACTCAAATTGCCACTATCGCTCTCGGTTATGGCGATGGTTATAATAGACGCCTTTCAAATAATACCATGGTTACAATTAATGCCAAGAAATGTCGAATTATTGGTCGTATTTGCATGGATCAATGTGTTATTGAACTTGCTTCAGAAAGCAACATAAAACGGTGGGATGAAGCAATTATTTTCGGCCCTAACAAAAATTGTAATACTGCTATGGATATTGCTAATACAATTGATACAATCCCATACGAGGTTCTCTGTCTTATTGCACCTCGAGTTGAAAGAATATATATTTGACTTTATCCTAGAAATGTAAACACAACCATTAAAACAATTCCTAACAAAGCAATACATAGTACATAAATCCAAATAGGTAAAGGGTCATCACTAGTTCTTGTTTTTGGAGGTGTACTTAAATGGTAAGGTGTAGCACCTCTAGCTCTATTTTTTTTATTGATATCATTTTGTTCTTTTTTGTACGCTTTTCTACGCTGTGCGGGTGTTAAACTACTATCAAAGGGTGAGCCATCCATTGCATATCCGCAGGCTGGGCAACCATTTTCAAAGTGATAATGTTCGCCCGTCAATTCACATGCAGGACATCGAACGGATGAAAAAAAACGTCCACAAGTAGGGCAAAATTTTGCATCTCCAACTACCTCTGTATCACAAGACTCACAATAAAAACGTGCTTTTTTATTCTCTTTCATATTTATAATTATAACACAAAAATTAATAAGATTCTACAGTTTCATAGTGTAAAACAGTAAAAAATGCTTAAAAAAACACTAAATAAGTGATATTTTAGTTTTTATTAAGAATTATTATAATCACTATAAATATATTATAAATTCTGTTTTTTTTGTAACCATTTTCTATTAGAGTTGTTGTATAGTTAGTAGGTAAGCATTGTACAGATAACATCCTCATAACCACTGTACATGTTTTAATTTTCTTACCTCCTCTTCCTTTTCCCCTTTATTGTGTAAGCATTAAAGGGGATTTTTAGTTGATTTTTGTCTGCATTTTCTATATTATAAGTACGAGAGATAGCTTCAGTTTACTATAAAGGGTTTTATTTGATTGAAATAAAAAATGCTACGAAGTCATATGACCGTACAGTAGCAGTACACAATGTTTCTTTAACAGTTCCAAAGCACTCTATTACTGGTTTAGTAGGACTAAATGGTGCAGGAAAAACAACATTATTAAAGGCCATTGCTGGGATTCACTATATTGATTCTGGTTCAATAACCGTAAATGGTATTGATGTACATAATGACCCTTTTATCTACAAGTCTCATATCGGCTGCTTGTTGGATTATGATGTTTTTTTACCAGACTTTACCGTATATGAATGCTTGCATTTTGAAGCAAAAATTCTTTTAGATACTAAACAGAAAAGGGATCTTTTTGATAGGATTAACAAAGTTATAGATATGTGCTCCCTAAAAGAGGTCATAGATAAGTTAGTTAAAACACTTTCAAAAGGATATAAACAGAGACTGGCACTTGCAAAAGCAATGTTGCACAATCCACCTATATTACTTTTAGATGAACCTACTTCCGGTTTGGATCCGCGGCAGATTATGGAATTACGTTCTTTAATAAAAAAACTGAGTGTTAATACAACAATACTCATTTCTACACATATTATGCAAGAAATCGAAGCTCTTTGCAGTTCAATTGCAATTATTCATGAAGGCGAGCTAATTGAATTCGGAAGTGAAAGTGATATTTGTAAAAGAAGCCATACCACCAGTATCGAAAAAGCATTTTTATCACTTATATCAAAGCGTAATGTAAAAGGTTACAATCATGAAGTCTAATACTATCATAACATTGGTAAAAAAAGAATTATTTACACTTTGTTTAAGTACATCCATGTATGTATCTTCACTCTTTTTTTTGTTTGCGACATCTATATATTTTTTTTACTTTAATACTTTTTTTGTGATAGACTTAGGAAGTAGTGATTTGAGATACTATTTTGAGTTTATCCCCTTAAGCGCAATATTAGTTGTACCTTCACTTAGCATGAGCTTATGGACAAAAAACGACGCAGATTCGACACTGCCAGTTTCATCTTTATACATGGTTATAGCAAAATGGATAGCGACGGTAATAGTTTTTTCTTTCTATTTTTTTGTAAGCTTATCATTTGTTGTTGTTGTAGCCTTGTTTGGTAATATTGAATTAGAGATTTTCATTAGTTCTATTTTGGGAATACTATTATTTGCTTTATCAGTTTGTGCCTTTGGACAATTATGTGCCTTGGTTTTCAAGAGTGGAGCAGCATCATTTTTTCTTACATCACTAATTTTAGCTATATTTTCACTGAATGGCTATATAGCTCAAGTGAATTTTAATAATACTCTTTCATCTGTAGCAAAGATTTTTTCCTTTTCATGGAACTTTCAGCCCTTTTCACGAGGTATTATTGATTCTCGTTCTGTGTTCTTTTTTATTATTACCACTGTAGTGTTTTTAGGTAGTTCTCAATTTTATCTTGAACACAAAAAATATGGAAAAAAAGTATTAAATAACAATAAAACTTTACTAAAAAGAATTTTCATTTCAGGTTTTGTTTTTCTTTGCTTACTCTTAATAAACTCACAAATTTTTTATCAACGAATAGATATTACTCAAAATAAGCGTTTTAGCTTATCAGAGTATTCGCAAAAAATAATTGAAGAATTAGATTCACCACTTAGAATTTCATATTACCTATCAAATAATCTAAAGGAATCCTATCCACATATTCGTGACATTGAAGACTTTCTGTATGAGTATTCAAATGAGTCTAGTAATGTAAGTGTGCAGATTATAGAACCAAATAGTGAGTCAATTAAATCGCTGCTCAAATCGCTAGGAGTTATAGAACAGACCATACCGAGCATCATTGAAAGCAGGTCTAGTGTTATACAAGCCTATTCTGCAATTATTTTTGAGTATAAAAATAAAACAGAGGTAATTCCTTTTATTTTAGATACTACAACGCTTGAATTTGAAATTGCAGGTCGGCTGCAGTCTTTAACAGATAGTTTTTTTAGGTCAGCATTTATACTCATAGGAAATGACCTATCTTTGCAATTTGACTACCCATTAGTTGTTCCAATACTTGAGAACTCAGGTTATACAATCAGAGAATTGAGTCTACATGAAATATTACAAGTATCAAGTCTTGATACGAAATCGCCTTTAATTATACTAGGTTCATCAAGTCTAACAGAGGAGCACGTACAAGCAATAAACTCATATATCACAATTGGAGGAAAAGTATTTATAGCAGCATCACCAATCGATATTGACTTAGATACATGGACAGCAGAATACTCTTTTAGTTCTGATGGCGGACTGTTTTCGATGCTAGAAAACTATGGAATAAACATAGATGCAGCCCTTATTCATGATGTGCGTGGTTTAGAGACACAATTACAATCTAATAGTGGTGAAACTACTCAAATGCTGTATCCTTTTTTCATAGATGTATCAATGCAACAGAAAAACAATGAAAGTATTCTTGGTAGTAGTTTTAAAGGATTAAGCTTACTTTGGCCGACTCCAATAACAGTTACAAATACATCGCAAATTGCACATACATCATCTAACTCATGGCTTCAACAGCCTAATTCAATACTTTATGAGCAAACAGGTCAATCCTTTATTACAAATCCGTTTTTTGATGAAAATACGACCATCGATAACAACACAAAAAATGAATATACCATAGCTGCAACACATTCTAATTCTCTTGTTGTTGTTTCAGATCAGTATTTTTTATCTCGTGGATTATCTTATATTAACCAAGCATTTATATTTAGAAATTTTGATTTTCTCATAAATTCGCTCTTATTTTTGCAAGAAAATTATGAACTAATTATTCTTAAAAATAAATCGAATTTCGATTATACTTTAACAAAAATTGATGATGATAGCCAGTTTTTATTTACAAAAAACTACTCAATGAGTTTTCTTTTTGTGTGGTACTTGATAGCTACTTTTATTCCATATTTTTGTGTTAAGATAATTCGAAGAAGAAATAAAAAAGTCTTTTTTTCGGAAAATACCTATGAGTAATATAAACAAAAAACTACGTATAATGCTAGTGCTTAATATTTTTAGTATTATTCTCGCTATAACAGCTTTCTTAGGGCACTCTTATTCTGCTAGAGGAAAAAACATCGTTTTGCAAGAAACGGTACTCTTAAATCCTAGATACATTTCTTTGGTTGATTCTATTAACATAAGTATTGAAAAACCCACAGAGGTACTTGAAATATCTAGGCATGAGTATGGTTATATTGGGCAGAGTTTTGGACTTACTTTTCCAGTAAATATGCATAAGGTTAATGAATTAATTACAAATGCATCAACGCCTGTACTTGCACAGGTAGTTTCGAACAGTCTTCACAATCATAGTGATTATGAAGTACAAGAAAACAGTACTAGAAAAAGAGAAGTTCTTTTCTCTTCAAATAATAATATACATCGAGAGGATTATTCAAGACTGTTTTTTGGACGCACAGATTTTACCGGTACAAAACGATTTGTAAGATCTTCTCAAAATTCAACGGTTTATGCTGTCAATGACGACTATTACTCTTTTTTGAATACAGCCCCATCTTCATGGATAGACCCTTTTCTTATTGCAAACTTACTAAAGGAGGGCCGATTAGACGAGCAAATAGCAGAGATTAAATACACTACAAATAATAGTGAAGTAAGTTTAGTTCGAGGCGATGTAGTATTTGAAGATGCTGTAGGCACAGCTATTTCGCTTCAGTCCTCTGTGGTTGTTGATGTGCAAGACATTCACAAAAATAACTATATAGCTTCAATAATTATTAAATATGAAGATTCACACAGTATTGAATTACAAATCTATCAAACTGATGAAACTTATATTGTATCACCAAAAACTCAGCAACTGTCTTATGGGCTCGAAATTAGTTCATGGACCTATGAACGCCTCATTAAAGCTTTTACTGGCTAATATCGCTTACTTGAGGCGTGTTTGGAACATTAAAGTCCATTTCACCATTTGAAACTGCCATAAAATCAATTAGCTGTGGGTAGTCAGCTAAAACTTGACCTAATCGTGATAAGCGTTCGAGCTCTAAATAGTCCTGTGCAGCATCGAATCCTTCTAGCTCAAATGAACTCTCTAAAGCTGTTTCTACTGCAATTTGATATGCTTCATAGCTGTTTTTTGCAAGGTTATACATTGTAATGTCAGGCATGCTTACATTGTTTATTTGTATTGATGTAATACTTATATCATCATAACGATTTGCAGCATCAATACCATCAATCAATTCCGTGTCTGTTAAGCTAGCCTCTACTACAAAACTGCTATTTAGTACTGACTCTTCTAGTATGTACTGAACAGTAGCTCGTGCAATAGAATCAGCTTGTGAGTTTAAATATTCTGTTAAATTATCCTCATCTTTTGCACCTGTTTTTTCAACAAAAGCAGGAAGTTCACTTTCTTTTATTGACATAACGATTTTTACTGAAAAATTGTATGAAAAGTCAGGACTGCCATCTATCATGTTTTTATAAAGTTCTGCAGAGGGGAGACTACCACGTATATCTTTTGTAATTGTTTGGGGAACAGCGGTAAAAATCCTAATTTGTGAATTTGTTGGAATAATGCGCTCCCAGCTCCATGTAAAATTGCCAGGCTTTATTATTTCTTGGCTTACACCACTTGTTTTAGAAACTAAGATTCCAACTTTATCAACCGGAACAAAAATCTCTAACCAACCTAAGACAAATATAGCCGCTGCAAAAACAAGCAATATAATAACAGATATACTAAATTTTTTCATATATTCTCCTTGCAATTGTTACTTATACATTGTAGTATATAACTTAATGAGGAAACAATGCAAGTGATGTCAAAACAAAATATTAATAAAAAATCACCACTTTTTTCATTAATAAACAGATTTATGCTCTTTTTGGTTGCATTTGTTCTTGTTATTTTATTTGTGTATATTGGTGGTAATTGGCAGTTTTTTTTAGATACAAATCAACGTTTTTTACTTTTAGTTATATCTGTTATTAGCATAGTTTTATTTTTTATGTTACTTATTGGCTTTGTTATTGTCATCAAATCTCTTGTAGTTACAAAATCACTATACTATATGAGGTATTTATTTCTCTACATGCTATATACAATTGTTTCGCTATTTCTTTTTCTTTTTAGCAACTTTCTTCATTTTTTTTCAAATTAGTGTATTTGTATGTAACTAATTTAAATAATAGCTGTTTACTTATAGAGTAGTATTATGAACAAAAGATTATATGGTATAAGAGGTGCATGGTGCACTGAAAACACAATTGAAAGTATTAGAAAAGATGTAAAAAGCATGCTCACACAGATATTAGATAAAAATATATTGTTAGAAGATGATATTGTATCAATACAGTTTACTTTGACAAATGATTTAACTGTGATAAATCCTGCTGCTGCTTTACGTAAAGAAGGATTATGTTTAAACACTGCACTTTTCTGTTCTTGCGAACCACTTGTAGAAAATTCACTTCCACGTACAATTAGAGTATTAGTTACTGCCTACCTACATGAAAAACCTGTCCATATTTATGGAGGAGGGGCAGAAGTATTGCGCCCTGATTTTGTAGAAAAAGGTTAATGCTGCATGAAAAAAAAATATTGGATTGTAGCACGTGAGTATGCAGGCTTAGCAGAGGCAGGTGGTGTCAAAAATGTTGTACGTTCACTTGCAGAAGGTTTTAAGAATCTCGGTTGGCCTGTTACAGTATTCATGCCTTTGTATGGTTGCACAGCTGTTTCTAGTGTTAAAGACTTTGACATCATTGATAATACCAGTATCGAAATACAAATTGCTGGTAAACAATATAGAGTAGTTTTTTCTCAAGGCTACTTCCATGGTGTAAGAATTGTATTTATAGTTAATGCTCATTTTACTTCAAAAATGGGAGTCTATACTTACACACGACTAGAGGAAGCCTTATATCCTGAGCAAAAGAGTGGTGAAGGCCACAGTGACGCAAACATTATAAGTATTCTATTTCAAAAATCAGTTATAGAATTCGGTATTATTTCAGGAGAAAAGCCAGATTTAATACACTGTCAGGACTCTCACACAGCTTTAATTCCTTTTTTAATTAACACGGATGATGATATAAAAAAAAACTATAAGACTACAAAATTTGTAATCACAATACATAATGCCGGTAGTGTATACAGAGACCAATGCGAATCATTAAGTGCTGCAAGTGAACTGTTAAACATCGATGAAGCAAAGCTGAAGCCATTCTGTATTGATGGAAAGCCAGAGCCTTTTTTGCTTTCACAGTCTTATGCTCAATTTACTACAGTCTCTCCATGGTATGCAGAGGAGTTAGGTAACCCCACAAATCCTTATTGTTCAGATATATGTGAAGAGTTTTCAAAACGTGAATTTGATATAATTGGAATTACAAATGGAATTGACTACAGTTATTATGATCCAAATAACAATAAGTTATCAAAAATTCCTTTTGCATTTAACCCATTAATACGTGATTTAGAAGGTAAAAGAAAATGTTTAGACCTTTTTTTATCTACGTACAATACTATTCATACATGTAATGAAACAAAAAAAATAGACCGAATAACACAGCATGGCATACTATCAAACTCAAAGAAAAATGATGTTCCCGTATACTTTGCTTTTCATGGAAGATTAGTTCATCAAAAGGGTATTGAAGTTCTCGTTGAAGCTGCGAAAATAGTTCTTGGATCTAGAAGTAATGCTAGGTTTATTGTAATTGGTCAGGGAACAGATGAATTTGAAAAAGTAAATATAGATATGGCTCACGAATATTTTGGAAAGTATCTGTACTTTCAAGGGTATGATAAGCCCTTATCAAGGCTTTGTATTGCTGTAAGTGATTTTCTTCTTTTGCCCAGCTTCTTTGAACCATGTGGCCTCCAAGATTTTATTGCACAAATATATGCCACAATTCCTGTTGCACATGCTTGTGGTGGCTTGAATAAAATTATCCATGAAAAAACGGGTTTTTTATATAAAAGCAATGATGCTCTTACATTATCACAGCTACTTATTAACTTGATTGATGAAAAGAACAAAGACAAAGAAAGTTTTGTAGATATTATTGAACATGCATCAAATTATGTTTTGCATGATTTTTCATGGGACAAAATAATTAAAGAACAATATATGCCACTTTTTTTATCACTTATTTAAAAATAAAAGAAGGCAGGTACTTGACCTTTTTTTTTTATTATTGTAATATATTTGAAGTTATGCCAACTTAGCTCAGCTGGCCAGAGCACGTGATTTGTAATCTCGGGGTCCAGGGT
>CAYJLT010000005.1:0-34236 GCA_964371295.1 uncultured Treponemataceae bacterium | reverse complement strand
AAAACATGTCATTATTGCGTAAAACATTTTGAGTTTTTTCGATTACATTTTTTGTAATGTCATTATTTGTTTTATGGTCTGTTGAAAGAATACTTGCCAGTGTTCCTGATGCTTGACCCGAAAGGGCACATGTGTTCATTACACGAGAGCTTGCAAATGCAGAGTGACTTGTTCCAATATTTCTACCTGCAAATACGAGGTTTTTGATTTTTTTGTTGTATAAACATGAAAGCGGCATTTCATAAAGATTTACTGGAACTTGCTCACAAAAAGCCTGTTTACTGTAAATGCCTTCGGATGGGTGAAAATCCATATACCACCCGCCATAAAATCCTACATCAGCATATTGTTTGCCGCCTAGTACATCGTTTGCATTTACCACATATTCTGTAATAAATCTTCTTGATTCTCTTTTTCCAGGAAGGTTTCCAACCCATTCAAGTACGAGATAATCTGCATCAAACTTTCCACTATTTTTTATGTAGTTAAAAATACCCATGGTTAGTCGTCTGTTTTCCATAGTAATTTCTTGGTAGTCGGTAATGGTGTCTTTTTGACCACCAAATTCGGCCCACCATAAATCGCAGCCATTTGTTGTTTCACTTACAACGCGCCCGCCATTATTTAATAAATTGTCAATATATTCTATTGAATATGCATATTTTGGAGCTATAAACGGCACTTTTTTGCTGTCTTTTTTTGTGAAAAAAAGTAGGGTATTTCCTTGTGTTTCATTTGAAAACTTTTCACCGGCTTTTTCTTCCCCATACATGTACTTATCTTCTTTTCCCATCGTAAAAGGAACACCTGCAGTAAAACCAAGAAAGCCGTCGCCTGTAGCATCGATGAATATACTTCCTGAAAACTCATAAACATTTTCTGTGGTTATTTCCCGTGCGTTTACATTTTTGATTTTTGCCCCTTCTAAAGCAACATCATATATTAAACAGTTTAAAAACAATGAAATGTTTTTCTCGGATAAAACGGTGTCAAGAATTACTTCATCCCAAAGAACAGGATTTCCTTTTGGGTTTAGATACTCATTATAAAGTTTTAGCTCGCCTAAGATTCCCATTTCCTCACCATATATATTCCCAGCTCCCGCAGCACCTCTTGTCCAAACGCGTATTTCGCTTGAAGAGTTTCCTCCCAGTGTAGGGCGGTTAGTAATGAGGGCAACGTGGGAACCATTCCGTGCCGCTGCAATGGCCGCGCAAACTCCTGCGAGGCCTCCTCCAGCAACAACAATATCTGTATTTATGTGTTTCATATTTTCCTTGACTTTCAAAATATTTTATTAGTATAAGGGTGAATGAAGTATCGCGCAATGAAATATTTTGCACAATTATTGTAATATTTTGCTCTTTTTTTAAAAAAATGCTTGATTTTTTATATTTATGTGATATACTTTTCTATGCATGAATTAAAGGGAACCTTGAGGTTGATATAATGCAATACGAAAAAATAACGCAATACTTTTCTCACCTCGAAAAAACATATAACCTCTATGTATGTGTTAAGGATTTTTCAGGTTTTGTTCCTGTTAACAAAGAACTTCAAAAAGCTTTTGAGCCATTTATGTCGCACAAGCATGATTATTGCACCTATATAAAGAAAAACTCATCATGTTATTTACAATGCTTATCAATGATTCCAAAAATGATGAAAAAATGCTTGGAAAAAAAAGAATCTTTCTATGGAATGTGTCATGCAGGTGTATCTGAATATGTAATTCCTATTATACAACAAGACAATGTTTTAGGTGCCTTTACCCTGGGTTGTTATGTGCATGTCAGTACAGACTTAAAGAAGAGGATATTTAATATTAACTCAGGTTTTCCAGACTTAGACATAAGCAAAATGATGCATCTTGTTCAAGAAGTTCCCAATCCAAAAGAGTGTGACATCCAATCAGTTATTTTAACGCTCGAATTAATTGCAAATTTTTTGGGAGAGGCAAACCCGAGTGATATAGTTATTGATACTGCCTCAGCAGGAAAAAAGTTCCAATCAAAAAAAACGGATGTACTATTTGAAACAGTAATTCAGTATATAAAAGACCATATTTCTGAGCAAATAAAACTAGAAGACATTGCAAATTTTTGTAACTATTCAACCTCATACATATCAAGAAATTTCAATAAAATTTTGGGTATGAGCTTTAATACGTATGTAAACAAAATGAGGATAGAGATTTCAAAAAACTACCTTTTAACTACAGATAAAACAGTTTTGGATATTGCAACAACAGTTGGTTTTGATGATTCTTCGTATTATTGCAAGGTGTTTCATCAATTTCTTTCGATTACTCCAACAGAATTTAGAAAAAAGTTTCGATAAGAGGTATACATGAAACAATATGAAAGCATACTTAAAGTAATTAGTGTAATAAAAAATACCTATATGCTGGATGTTACAATAAAGGACTATTGTGGCTTTGTTCCAGCTAATGAGCACCTTGATTCTATACTTAGGCCCTACCTTGCTCACACTAATCCCTATTGTCTTTTTGTAAAAAATATTCCAAATGGCTACTTGAAATGTATGAATCAAAAAAAGATACTATATAAAAAATGCAAAGAAAAAGAGCCTTTTATTGGGTATTGCCATGCAGGGGTAGGAGAACTAGTTGTACCAATATTGAATAATAATACTGTGATTGGCTCAGTTAATATTTCACATATTTCCCATGACAGCGAAAAGGCGAAACATTTATTTTCGCGTACGTTTAAGAATCTCTCTATACAGGAACAAAAACATGCAAATGTATTGTACGCAGAATTTATGAAACCAACAACAACTGATATCTCTTCCATTCTAGTGTTTTTAGAATTATTGTCTGAATGTTTAGGAAGCATTGCAAAAACACATATGGCAGACAATCGAAATGATTCATCAAACAACAATTCGCTCATGGATAGAATTGATTCCTATTTACGAGAACACTATGCACAGAAAATTACTGTTCCAAAAATGGCAAAGGATATCTCGGTTCCTGCAAAAAATATTTCTTTAACAGTGCAAAAAGTGCACAAAATGAGCTTTAATAATTATTTAAATAGAATACGAATTGAAGCGAGTGAGGCTCTTTTACTAAAGTCAAATCTTTCTATCGAAGAAATAGCTCTGTCAGTTGGATTTTTTGATGTCCCTTATTTTAAAAAGGTATTTAATTCAATAATTAATATTAGTCCAGAAGACTTTGTTCGCTATTATAAAAATGAAACTTTTGAGCCGCTCGCTGAAAATTGACGTGTTTTAAAACTCCCTGAACCAAAAAACTAACGTGCATGTGATTTGTAATATTATCTATAAGAAAAAAGGGTTAAGTAGCATATGGTTTGCTATATGCAAACCATATGCTCTGTGCGTACTAACGAAAATACCTATATTGTAATCAACTTTTCATCATTTTGTAAAATTTCTGTTAGTGGTAGCCCCATCGGTTTTACTTCTATGCCGAGGCTCTCTAGTTTTTCTGTCACCCCAAAGAGGTTCGCGCATGCAATGCAGGCAAATACTTTTACACCCGCATCCTGTGCCGTTTTAATTGCTTCTTGGATACTCTTATCTTCTGCAGCTAATTTTGCGGTAGCTCCCCAAATTATCAAGTCTAATTCATCCCACCAGCTTTTTAGCATTGAATTCGTAGCATACATAAAAACCATTTTATGTGCCGTGTCTATGTTGTCGTTTGTCCATAGAATGTTTAATTTTTTCATAATTCTGCCTCCATAAATATGTATATATATTATACCATACTTATAAGGTTTTTTGGAAATTATTGCACTAAAGGTTTTGCAAAAAGTTTTAGCTTTTTTAGAAATTCTTGGGTGCTTGTAGCTTTATTTTCATTTGCTGCCATCATAAATAGCTTAGCACAAGTGTGTGCATCTGCAAGGGCATTGTGAGCCTCATACGTAATGTTAAAATATTCGGCTAAAAAGGGTAAGCTGTGTTTTGGAAGATGTCTCCATACACGGCGAGCTACCTGTACCGTACAAATACTCTTTCGTTTTGGAATGCCTAAGTTAAAATGATGTAAGCATCCTTTTAAAACGCTCATGTCAAAGCCTGCATTATGCGCAACAAAGGGGCTCACATTATCTGGTTCTGGCTCATTAATAAGAAAAGGGAATAACTTTTCCTGCCATACCGCTTCAAAGCTTTCTTCGTTCTGTGTCATTAGGGGAGTAATTCCATGTATTTCAATAAATCGAGGAACAAAATAATTCGTGGGTGGCCTTATGAGAGTGTAGAGTTCATCAACTATTTGCCCATTAACATAGCGTATGAGCCCAACGGAACAGGCACTGTTTTTATCAAAATTTGCTGTTTCAAAGTCAATGGCAATAAAGTTCATTAGAACCTCTTCTTTACATAGCGCATAAGATCGCTTAAATTTTCTATTTTTCGTGATGAATTTCCCGACCGCACATAAAATGCTTCACCTTTATTTTCAAGGTTAAGATAAACAGGTTCGTCACTTGCTTTTATTGTAATTACAGCAATCTCTTTAATACTGCCTTCAGGATTTTTAATTGAATAAAAGGAGCATTGTATTTGACTTGCACAAAAATCTTGTCCGAATTCTTTATCTACAATGTTTCTAAGATGTAGTTCAAAAAAATCAGCATTTTGATTTTTGAGCGTGCTATAATCATTGTCAAGTCCAAGTAAGCTTCCATCATCTTGCACTCCAATTAATATCTTTCCACCCTTTGCATTTGAAAAAGCCGCAATTGACTTAATGATAACTTTTTCTAAATCTTTATTAACACAAGTATTTTTATAATCCCAGCGGAGGCTAGACTTAAACTCTGTATTTTCACTTTCGCCTTGTAAAAGAATTTTTTTGATTTTTTCCTCATCGGTAATGCGAAGTTTTTCAGGCCTTCCAAAAATTATTACAATAAATAAAACAAATCCAAAAAAACTAAACACGATTATTAAGCTTGCGAGAATGAGCTGGCCGTTTCCGTTTATTGAATTTTCATTGATAAAAAAATCTATAGTGTATTGTGTGCCATCAAGATCAAATTCTATGCTCGTAAATCCATATTCTTCGTTTTCAATATTTCTTCTAAGTGGATTTTCAAGAAAATTTCTGGGCATAACAGGATTTATCTGAATTGATTCAGCATAGTTTTTTTCCTGCATATCTGTGTTGTATGTGTGCCATTGCGATTCATTAAGTACTGCTGTTACGATGTTTCCTTTGTCATCTCGAATAATGGAATACCCTTCAATGTTTGGGTTTTCCACATTTACGCCACTTAGAGGGAGTTGTAAGCTCAATAACTGAGGTGTTACACTGCTATTGACTTTATAGTACAAAAGTAATTGGGGTTCATTATTTACAAGCTCAATTCCTCGCCATATAACTTCTCCCTCTTTTAAAGGGCTCTCTTCTTGAATGCCATCAATAAATGCAACATCTGTGAAGTAATGGGAATCCTTAAAAATATTCAATACAATTTGCTCGTTAGTGGAGGACTCCAATGTACTAGAGAGAATTTGCTCAGCTTTTGCTAAGTGGGTAAATGGTGTGTAAGCCATTTTAAAAGATGTTGAGTAACTTTTGGCAATTACCGTAAGGGCATCCCTATCCATAAACCATGACAGCATTATATTTTGTGTAATGAGAATAAAAATACCCAATGCGAGTAAAACGCCTGCCACTATTGAAAGTCTCTTTATATTTTTCTCAATGTGAAAACGTAATCTCTTATTAATGTTCATTTTGCGACTCTATCTCGACATAATCTTTTTTTGCAGATTGCGCTCTTACAACATAACTAGCTGTTCTTTTATGTGATAGCTCAATTTCTTCTTTTGTAAGAGTGCGAACAAGTTTTGCTGGGCTCCCTACTATAAGCGAATTATCTGGAAACTCCTTTCCTTGGGTAACGAGAGAGCCTGCTCCAACAATGCAGTTCTTTCCAATAATAACATTACTTAGAAGAATCGCTCCCATCCCAATGGTTGAGCCTTCCTTTACGGTGCTCGAATGAAGAATAGCACCATGACCAATTGTTACATTATTTTCAATTATGCAAGGTACTCCAGTATCTATGTGAATGACAGAATTATCTTGAATATTTGTGTTTTCACCTATCTTGATGGGCGCTATATCACCTCTAATAGTTGCAGAAAACCAAACAGAAGCATTTTCTGCAATTACTACATTGCCTGCTACCTCTGCATTCCACGCTATAAAGCAAGACGCATGTATACTTGGAACTTTATCCTTTATTCTATGAATCATAAAGAGGATTATACAATAATATATAAATCTTGTATACAGAAAAGATACGCAACATAATGAGAGAGCTGTTATTTACAAATTTTTGAAATTGTTTTTGCCATGTCATCAAGTGATACTTGTTCTTGAACACCGCCCATTTCAAAGGCTACTCTTGGCATACCATACACAATTGAGCTAACTTCATCCTGTCCAAGTGTTCGGGCTCCTTGCCGTCTCATCTCTGCAAGCTCTTTTGCGCCATCTCTACCCATACCAGTCATTATAACACCAAGTGCATTATTTCCATATTCTTTTGCAACGGATTTAAAGAGTACGTCAGCAGAAGGTCTATGTCCATTACAAGGGGGCTCGTCATTAAGGTGTATGATTGCAGCCAAAGCCTTTTTTTCTACTGTTACATGTTTATTTCCAGGGGCTATGAATATTCGTCCTGGTTTTAAGATGTCTCCTTCTTGAGCTTCTTTAACTTCAAGAGGGCACACATTATTAAGGCTTAATGCAAACTCATGAGTAAAGCCTTCTGGCATGTGCTGAACAACTACAATTGGCTGTTGTAAATTTGGATTAATATCGCGAAATACTTCTCTAAGGGCATTTGGGCCTCCTGTGGAAATACCAATTGCGACAATGTCAACTTTTCCTTCTTTTTGTATGGGTTCTACTTTCGCTGGCGTAATAGAGCTCTGTGGTTTTGGGGCTAAAGGTTTTACTTCAGGTTTTTGTGTTCCCGCTGCTTTTGAAAAAAGTGATGGGGTTTTAATCACTCGTTTTGCATATGTTCCACCATATGATTGTATGAGGCGTATTAATTCTTCTGCAAGATCATTTATACCTATCGCGCCATTTGGTTTAAGCAAAAATTCACATGCTCCTAACTCCAAACACTCCATTGTCCAAGTAGCCCCAGAGTGTGCTATACTCGAGAAAATAATAGTGGGTATTTGGATATTTCTCTTTTTACGCTCTTTCATGAACTCTAAACCATTCATTATTGGCATATTTAAATCTAGTGTAATAATATGATAGTCATTCTTTTCAATCATCTCGAGTGCAATATGTCCATTTTCAGCAGTGTCAACTTCTACATTAGTCATCGAGTTAAGAATTAATTTTGAAAAAAGTTCTCGCATTAGCTTTGAGTCGTCAACAATTAAAACACGTATATTAGACATCGAAAAATCCTCGTTGTAAGCCCGTTGTTAAGGTATCGTTATTTTTTTTGATAAATACAGGCCCAATCAGTTTTGAGAAACTCAAACTTTGTGTCCATCCCAAAAAGAGATTCAGAGTGCCCAATAAATAAAAATGAATCATTATCCATAGAGTCATAAAAACATTTTACAGTTGCTGTTTGCGCTGGTACATCAAAATATATCAGTACGTTTCTACAAAAAACAATATCGTTATCAGTAGCGCTAGAGTTATGCTTTAAATTATGGTAGTCAAACCTAATGGTGCTCTTTAAACTTTCATTTATTTGATAACCACCTTCGGTTTGGGTAAAATATTTTGCTAAGTAATTTGGAGGAATACCTTCACACTTTTGGGTTGGGTAAAAACCTTGTTTTGCAGTTAGAATTGATTTAAGTGAAATATCTGAGGCCAAAATTTGGAATGTGAAGGTCGGTGGTAATATTTCTTTTAAAACCATTGCAATAGTATAGGGCTCTTCTCCTGTAGAACATCCTGCACTCCATACACGCACTACATTTTGCCCTTTGCTTTTCTTCTTTTCAAGGATTTTTGGTACTACATAATTAATCAAGGTGTCAAAGTGTGGCTGGTTGCGAAAAAATCTTGTTAAGTTTGTAGTAACAGAGTCAAGCATGTGCTTCATTTCTTCTGCATTTGTTGTGACTAGTTTATAATAATCTTGAAGTGTTTCAAGATTTTTTTCTTTTAAGCATGTTCTTAGCCGGCCATCAAGAATAGTCCGATTTACATCTGAAAATGTAATACCACTTTCTTTATAAATGAGTTTGCTAAACAAATCAAAATCGGCATCTGTGAGTTGAAAGTTCATAAGTAATTATAAATGAAAATGAAAAAAAAGTAAACACTTAGTTTTGTACTATTGACAAAAAAGGCAAGAGATGTGAAAATCATAGTATGAGTAAATTTATTTTGGTAACTGGTGGAGTGTGTTCTAGTCTTGGAAAAGGTGTTGCTGCCTCTAGCATTGGCAGCTTATTAGAATGCAGCGGTTTAAAAATTGCAATGATGAAGTGTGATCCTTATATAAATGTTGATGCTGGAAATATGAGCCCTTATCAACATGGAGAAGTGTATGTTACCGCCGATGGTGCCGAAACAGATTTAAATTTGGGAAACTTTGAAAGGTTTACAGATGTGGCGATTACTGCGCAAAATTCTGTAACAACAGGTCAAATCTATGAAACGGTTATTAAAAATGAGCGAGCAGGCAGGTACAATGGCCGTACTGTCCAAGTAATCCCTCATATTACCGATGAAATAAAGAGGCGAATATATCTAGTTGCTTCACAAACGCAAGCCGATGTTGTGATAGTTGAAATAGGTGGTACCGTAGGGGATATAGAGTCAATTCCCTTTTTGGAAGCAACGCGGCAATTAGTTCGTGAACTTGGCAAAAAAAATGCCTTGTCGATTCACATAACCCTTATTCCTGCCATTACTGGTGGAGAATTAAAAACAAAACCAACTCAACACTCTGTTAAAAAAATGCAAGAATTAGGAATACAGCCTGATATACTTTTATGTAGAACAGAAAAACTTCTAGATGAGGACTTAAAAAGAAAAATAGCCTTGTTTTGTAATGTTGAGAAAAACAGCGTATTTACATCTGGAGATGTAAAAAAAACAATTTATGAACTGCCTAGAGAGCTCTATAAGCAAGGCTTTTCTGAGACAATACTTAAGAAGCTAGGATTTGATGATCATAAAACTGACATAAAATCTTGGAACGATTTTATTGCTCATTTGAACAACCCAAAAGGTTTGGTTCGAATTGGGATGCTCTGCAAGAAAAAGTATATTGATGATTGGTTTAAATCGGCAAGGGAGTCTTTGTTTCATGCTTGTGTAACAGCCCATTCACTTGAATTGGACTTAATAAAAATTGATGCTGAAACAGTTGAGGTTTCCACAGATATAAAGCCATTTTTCAAGGATTTAGATGCTATTATTATTCCAGGAAACTACGGGCAAAGAGGCTTTTTAGGACTTTTAAGAACAGTTAAATATGCTCGAGAGAAGAGCATCCCATACTTTGGAATAGACTTAGGAATGCAACTTATGGCTATAGAGGCCGGTAGAAGTCTTCTGGGCTGGGAAGATGCAGATTCTACAGAGTTTGTAGAAAATTCAAGCTATCCTGTAATTAGTTTGCCAGAAGAGCAAACAGGCTTTGTGCCAGCCGGCGTTATGCGTTTAGGCAACGAGGACATAGTAATACAAGAAGGTTCTAATCTTAACAAGATTTATGGTAAAACCGAGGTTACAGAAAGGCATCGAAACAAGTATTCTTTTGACAAAAAATATGCAGAAGAACTTTTTAGTACAGGGTTATTAATCACCGCTCGGACAAAGAAAGATGAGCAGGTAGAAGCTTTTGAATGGAAAAATCATCCCTGGGGAATTGGGGTTCAGTATCATCCAGAGTTTTTATCGTGTCCTAAAAAGCCCCATCCTTTATTTGTGGATTTTATAAGGGCCGCCTATGAATATTCAAAAAAAAAGTAAGGTAAAGGATTTATCCTTGATTCACACAAAGAGATTATTGAGAATAGTTTCTGTAGCTGCAGTTATCCTTTGTTCTGCATGTTCTCTTGATTATTTTGAACAAGGAGCTACTCAGTCCGAATCGCCTGAGTTTGTTTTTTTTGATGCAAATTTTATTAGAACAGAAAACAATTCTGTGAGTATTAGGATGGATGTTGAGCAAGTTGAACAATACGATGAAGGTGGATTGACATTTGCGAGTCGTCCAAGTTTCACACTGTATGATTCTAATGAAGGTATTAGTGTTATTGGATTTTGTGATATTCTTTCGGCAGATACCGCAAAAGAAGAGTATGCATTTTTTGGAAATGTATCAATTACAAGTTATGAACATGACACAAGGGTAGATGCCGAAAGTTTGCGATGGAGTGGTTCAACAGAATTGTTTTCTGGAGCAAAAAATGAACAAGTTTCTATTACTGTGGGTAATAGTTTGAGTGAGCCAAGTAATATAAATGAACGTGGCACAAAACTGCATGTTACAGGTGAGGGCTTTTCTGCAAGTGCGTTAGATTTCTCGTACTCATTTACAGGCCCAGTATCGGGGAGTATAATTGAAAACTAAATATAATTGTATAAGTAACAAAATAATGATTTTTTTAAACAAAAAACTAATTTTTATGGTAAGTATGTATTGCTGCTTTGTTGGGATTTGTTATGGTGAAACAATAACATTTTCTGCAAATGCAATGAGTGGAACTGTAAATGATAGTAACGATTATACAAGATTAAGTGGCAATGCATTTGTAAAAACAGATAGTATAGAACTTCGAGCCAATGAAATAGAAATGAATGGAGAAGATTACCGTTATATTGTTGCTAGTGGTAATGTTTCTGGAACCTATTCAGAGGCGGGGTTTACATTTGAGTGCGATTCAATACGGTATGATAGAGAAGAAGAAATAGCTATACTTGAAGGCAGTGTTACAATGGTTGACACAGAAAATGATGTTACACTTAAAGCTGAATTTGTTGAATACAATCAAAACACTGAAGTAGCTCTTATTCAAATAGATGTTGAAATTCTGCAAGATGAGTCTGTGTGTACAGCCGCTTTTGCACTATACAGAAAAAATATGCAGATTTTAGAGCTTAGCGGTAGTCCAAAAATTACCCAGGGGGAAGATATTTTTCAAGCACATGAAATTATTTTTAACCTAGACTCAGAAGAAATAACTTTGATTGGACAGGTGCAGGGTACCGTTACAGAGGCAAGCGATGAAAAAAGTGAAGATGAATCGCCACTTAATTTAGAAGCTGAAACCAATTAAAAAGGAAGCAACCTTGAGTGAATTACGAGTAGCTAGTTTATATAAAAACTTTGGAAAAAAAGAAGTTGTACGAGGCGTAGACTTTTCTATGGAAAGAGGAAAGGTTGTTGGGCTTTTAGGGCCAAATGGGGCAGGGAAAACAACAATTTTTTATATGATTGTAGGTTTTTATAAGCCTACAAAAGGTGACGTGTTTTTAGATGAAACGTGTATAACAACTCTCCCAATGTACAAGCGTTCAAAACTTGGTATTTCATATTTACCACAAGAAGCTTCTGTTTTTAGAAAGCTTACTGTAGAGCAGAATATCTGGGCTATAATTGAAAGCAGAAAAGAATTGCACTTGGAAGAAAAACATGAGCTTTTAGAGCGCTTGCTAGATGATTTTTCTATTACGAGACTTAGAAAACAAATGGCCTATACTTTGTCTGGTGGAGAAAGGAGACGAACTGAAATAGCTCGAGCCCTTGCAACAGACCCTAAATTTTTACTTCTTGATGAGCCCTTCGCTGGTATCGACCCTATTGCAGTGTCAGATATCAAGGAAGTAGTTAGACTTTTATCTAGTAGAAATATTGGAGTACTTATTACAGATCATAATGTTAGGGCAACGCTTGATATTACTGATAATGCTATAATAATAAATCAAGGTGAAATTTTAGTACATGGCAGTCAAGAAGACATACTGGAAAGTGAGATTGCCCGTAAAATATATCTTGGTGATGAATTTGAAATGTAAAAAAGCGGTTGAGTAAAACATTTACACCCCACCGCTTTTTACATTTTTTAGCTTGATGCCTTGTCCTCTGCGCCATCACTTACATATCTCTTTAATTGCATTGTAGCAACCTTAACATTTGAGATTACGGATGGACCTCCAATGCATCCTCCTTCACAGGCCATAACTTCAACGAGGTTTGGCGTGTCAGCTGTAACAGGGCTTTCGCCACTTTGTATTTTTCCATATCCTGCTAAAAGTTTCATTCCTGCCTTATCCAAACCATTTATAACGGCTCCCTTTAGCTTTTCAGGATTTTTTAGTCTTATCCTTACTGCTTCTGCAACCCCGCCTGTAGTTGCAAAGTTTCGCCCTGAAGCAGTTGGAATTATTGAACCTGGGGCAGCTTCTACAGCGCCAATTTCAATCTCTTTTGCAATAAAAAATGCTCCCATTTCTTCAACTGAAAGAACATAATCAACATGTTCATCTTCCATACCTTCTCTTCTTTTTGCTAGGCATGGCCCTATAAATACTGAAATGCAGTTTGGATCCTTCTTTTTCACAATTTCTGCGGTGTAATGCATGGGGGTTCGAGTATCAGAAACACAAGGGGTTAATTCGGGTACATGAATATTTACAGCTCTCACATAAGCAGGGCAGCATGATGTAGTCATGAGCTTATCTCCATGCTCCATTCTTTCCTCAAACTCTGCTGCTTCTTTATCTGATGTAATATCTGCCCCTATGGCAACTTCCCATACTTCATTAAATCCTGCTTGCGATAGAGCGGTTTCCAGTTGCCCTGGGACTGCTCTAAATTGAGCTGCGACAGCAGGAGCGTACATTGCCACAACTTTTTTTCCATTCATTATATGTTTGATAACATCAACAAGTTGCCCCTTATCCATCATAGCCCCAAAAGGGCATTCTCGCATACAATTCCCACAAAAAATACATTTAGAGTAATCTATAGTTTCTTTTCCTCTGTCATTTTTTGAAATTGCATCAACAGGGCAAGATTCCTCACATGGAACAGGAATTTTAATGATTGCATGATAGGGACAATTTGATAAACATAGTCCACAGTTTATACAATTGTCTCCATCAATTATGGCTCTACCATTTTTTATGCTAATACATTTTTTTGGACAGTTTACTATGCATGGACGTGCTATACATGCTTGGCATGCATTTGTAACCATATACTGGCTTTTTACACACGCATTACACGCTTCATCGAGTACCGTAAGAATAGGCCAAGTTGGCTTTTTTCTTTCTAGAGATTCTTTTGCATATTCTTCAAGAGTTTTTTCTTCATCATAATCTTCAAGGGAGCAGCCCATTCGAGCAATAACTCTTTGCCGAATTATTTCCCTATCATGATAAATACAACAACGGAATGGTTCTGTGTTTCTCGGTATCATTTTCCTTGGGATGTAGTGAACTCCTTTTTCAAGATTTCCTTCCAATTGTAACTTTGCAATGTGTGCCAAAATTTCTCGCTTTAGGTGGGCTGCATTATTGTTTATGTTTAACATGCTTTTTCCTTAATAATTTCAATTACACCCTGCAATGTTGCACCTTCATGCACCTCACCGTCAATGAGAACATAAGGGGCTTTTGAATTATTTCCACTTTTGCACAATTCCAAGCACGTTACACCTTCAATATCTACCAAATCCTTAATTTTGGTCGGTAACTCTTCCTCCAAAAGCAAAAGCTCAGAGGCTCCCATAACATAACATGTAGTACCGGTACAAATTGATACTTTGATTTTTGCCATATTTTTCTCCTATAAGTGTATTTTTTTGTCTTAAAAATAATCTACATTTACTTCTTTTAAATACTTTTCGCTTAATAATGTTGCAACTTTTTTTATAATATTCCGCCGTATTTCAAGCTCAACTGGCATATTTGGGTCTTGGTGCGCTTCATTAATTTTTGTTCCTACATAAAAGTAGATTCTATCTGAATCTAAAAATAATTCAACAATTTTTGTTGCAGGATTTTGTTTTAATGTTTCAATTCGCGCACCTTTTTCAAGAATTTCTGCAACTGCGCCCATTGTTATAATTCCTTCAGTAACTAAATTTGCTCCTTCCATTTGCGACTCAGGTGGAATTACTGGGTCAAAGTTTTTAAGTGAAACCTTGATGGGCCGTTTAAGCTCTCTCGAAATAATATTTGCACTTGTTCCACCGCAAATAATCTTAGCTCCGTCAAATATATCAAAACGACGGGCAATTTCAATATCACTTTCTTTATTTATAGGGGGGCCAGTAAAAACAAGCATATCTCGTGGTTTTCTAAAATAAATTACTCCGCACGTAATATCATCTTGAGGTTTATATCCATCATAAAAGACCGCTTTTTGTACAATAGTTCGGGCTAAGTCTCGCGCGCTAATATCAGGGTTTGCAATTACTGTTTCTATTATAAATTCTTGTGATTTTATACTGCCAATACCAAAAGGAAGTGCTTGGCTGCCCATCCCAGATTGGGTAACCCCATCAGAGAAAAAAACAAGTCTATCTCCTGGCCTGGCCTTGTATTGTGAGTAATGAAGAAGAGCTTCAATTTTAGGCGCTGTAGACTGGTTTTTTCGTTCAATTGGTGTTATTTCTTTTATAGGCTCAACCAGCGTTTGCTCACGAATAAGGACGTAGGGGGGATTGTCATATTCCATAATGTGTACCAACGCACTAGGTTCAATATCAACAAGAGTAAATGTAGCATAACTTATTCCCCTTTCTTTACATACTGGAAGGGTATCCATAATTATGTTTGCTGCTTTCCACATAGGGATATCTGATGAAATAAATTTTGTTGCCATTGTTGCTGTGAGAGTTGCTAATACACCGGCTTTTATTCCAGAACCAAGCCCATCAGATAAAGCTGTGATTACGCGCCCGTCACTAGAATTTTTTTGTGATAAAAACACATCCCCTTCTGCAAGGTTTTTATGCTTGCACACTTGATAATGCCCAACTTCAATAAATGTTTCTGCACTATTATCTGCTATTTCCTCTGAGGTTGTGATACTTGTCATACATCTTCCTCTTCGGTAAAAGATTCGATAATTGAATTTAGCATTGACTCGGTTTCTGCTGCATTTTCTCCCAAAAGGAATGCAATTTTTTGTACAACAGATAAGTTTTTTGTTATAACTTTTTGAGCTTGTTTTACTACGCGTGTTTTTTGAATTTGTGGGGCTGTAACATCTTCAATAACTCCGCCCACAAACTCCTCTTTTTCAATAACAAAAACAGAAACCTGAAATATTTTTTTACCACTACGTACTTCTCGATCAATAACATCGGGGCCACTTTTTGAAAGAACATCTTCAAAAAATCTATAGAAATCTATAATTTTAGTTAAATCTGCACCTTCTAGGCCTGGCTTTGTTTCATACATTTCAATAAAATCATTACCCATAAGTTGTGCAAAATTTTGGTTGCATTCAACTATTCGGAGGTTTTTATTAACAATTACAACACCACTTGGGATTGCTTGAACAAGTCCATTTGCTTTTTTTTGCGCTAACTTTTTCATATATGAAACGCACATGGTTTTTTCTGCTCTTTGCTCAATAATTGCGTGGGCAAAATCTCTGCAAGTATCGTAGCCACACCCAGCACAGTTTAGCTCATCTTGCTTACTGTACTTCCCAACTGACCGTAACGCCGCTTGCATTTTTTCTTCTCCAATGTCTGCGTTTGTAAATGCAGTAACAGGAATGGTTCCTGAAAGGTTTCTTTTTGACTCGATAACCTCTTTTTTGAGTCGTTCTGGTGCAGTGTTTGCATAATCTACAAGGTTTACCCTTTTTATAGCAGTAGAGCGCTGAACTGTGCATGCAGGCCCGTTAATGCAACCACCTGGACAGGCAAGCATTTCAATAAACAATGGTTCCAAAAGCTTTTCTTTATGAAGCCCTGCTAATGTCAATGGGTATTCATCTACGCCTGTGACTGACATTGTACGAACCCCTTTTAAGTCCTTGTATCTTTTCATAGAGGCAATCATTCCACCATCTATTGGATACAATGTTCCTTTAGCTGCTCGAAATGGGATAAATTCATTTTCACTATCATTGCTAATAATTTTAGCAGGCTCAATTCCTTCTTCTTCAAACCATCGTCTGAGATCTGCAAAAGAGATGCTAATTTCTATTTCATCAAATACATCGGCTTCTCTTTTTTTAGAAAGGCATGGGCCAATAAAAACTACAGCCGTACTATTACCAAAGTGTTCTTTAAGAAAACGAGCGTGCGCTAAAAGAGGTGAGGAACTATCGGTAATAAAAGGTTCAAAGTCTGGCAGTACATGCTTAATGTATTCCACCGTTGTCGGGCATGCAGATGATAAAAAAAGTTTTTGACCATTTTGTTCTTTTTCAGCTTGTTCAATATCGTTTGCAACTTGTGCAGAAACTAAATCGGCTCCTATTGCCGTTTCCGAAACGCCGTAAAAACCTAATTGTTTCATAGCACTAATGAGCTGGCTAGGTGTACACTCAGGAAACTCTGACACAAATGATGGTGCAAGAGAAGCAATAACTGGTTTTTTTACTGAGATAAAGTGTCTTGCTTTTGGTAAGTCATCTCTCACTCGTTTTGCATGTGCGGGGCAATTAATAACGCATTTGCCACAAATAATACAAAGTTCCGGCATAATAAGCGCATGGCCTTGTTCTACTCGAATGGCTTTCACTGGACACTGGCGAACACATTTGTAGCAATCTTGGCACTCAGTTGGTTCGGTATACACAGGTTGTATGTGATTCATTTAAGCCTCTTTATTGTTGCTTGATAGTTCATGAAGTACAATATCTTTTAGAGAATCAGGGGAAACGTTTGAATAGAGTGTATTATTTATTTTTACATTTGGGCCTTTTTTGCACTGCCCTTCGCATAAACAACCTTTTAAATCTACTTTATTTTTAAGCTTGGGATTTTCTACCAAAGCTTGCACAGTTTCTGCATTTAAGGCATTGCCTCTACTAAAGCAGGAACTTCCCATGCATACTGTTATTGTCATAGATTATATCTCCTGACTTAATTATATAAAAAAATATCGATATATGTCAAGGCTTTTTCTTTCTTTTAGTTTAGGAATATGCAAAAAAAGGGACTTTGATTAGAGCCCCTTAAAAAATGATATAGCTATCGATTTCTCTTTATTTTCCATCTTCCACCTTCTTGGAAGAAGTCTGAAGAGTGTAATTCAAGCATTCGACCATCTTCGCCCTTCATTTTTATAGTACTTCTTACTTGATTTGTTTCAGTAATTTGGAAATTTGTACCATCATAGAAAATTTTAATTCCTTCGGACGGCATATTTTTTCTAGCTTCATTGTACCAATCTGACTCATAGGCTAGGCAGCATAATAGGCGCCCGCATTGACCTGATATTTTTACAGAGTTTAGTGATAGATTTTGATTCTTTGCCATTTTTATTGAAACGGGGCGAAGCTTGTCGGAAACAGCATTGCAACAAAAGGAGCGTCCACACACACCTAATCCTCCAATAATGCGTGACTCATCTCTAACCCCTATTTGTCTTAGCTCAATTCTCATTTTAAAAATACTTACGAGATCTTTCACAAGCTCTCTAAAGTCAACGCGATTATCAGCACTAAAAAAGAAAACTACTTTTTGCTCTTCTAAAAGGAAGTGTACGCCCAGAGTTTTCATATCTAATTTTCTAGAAATAGTTTTCTCTTTGAAGGTTTTAAGGGCGTCTTTTTCTTTAATTTTTAATTCTTGGGCCCTTTTTATATCCTCTTTTAGTGCTTTACGCTCGACAGTAACAACATCAGAAGGCTGTATTCCAACAGGCTTTTTAGACTCGCCTAATACCAATGCAATGTCTTTTCCGTATCGTGTAGGCAATATTGCATAGTCACCTTCTGTAAGAGGTATGCTTGCTGGCGCTGTTGCATAAACGCTTTCTGAAGAATAGTCAAGTTTTAGTTTGTATAAAGGAGTTGGAAAAATATAGTTTTCATTATTTAGATGCTCCTGTTCATCAACCCCTTCGTCCTCTAACGATAAAAGATCATTTTGATTTAATTCGTCTATATTACCTGTTATTACATCACTCATGTGTCCTCCAACTACTTCTTTTTTTTATAAAGCCATAAGCGGTAGTTACATTTATGGCCCTTTTTCAATACTTTAGGCTATGAAAAAAAGTCCACTAACAAGCCATTAATTTCCTCAACTCTTGCAAGAATATGCAATTGGTCGGCTTGATTAAATAAAATATCATTTGCTAAATTGTCAAGTTTTTGATTTACAACGTTTACCAATGTGTAAACAACTTGCTTTTTTCCTCGCCGCCTTTGGTGGGTTTCGATTTCATAAGAATTTTTTACAACGAAGTGTAAAAAATTTGACAAAGTTTTTCGGTACGTTTTAAATTCTTCTGCAAAGGGATTTTTCTTTAATTGGTCTCCTGCAATATACACAGAATCAACCAAATACTGTAGTGCTTCATCAAAAGATTTCCCCTCAATTTCTTGAGAAAAAAGAGTATCACCTGCTTCTAAAATTTCTTTTTGTTCTTGATTTGCTTGTAATACAGATGAAAATGATTTTGAGTTTATTTTTGAAGTGTCGTTTTTTTTCTCTTTTTTTTTGGCAATCTCACCCGCTTGAAATAGGGAGGGGGCTAGACCTAAAGGATCTAGTGGATACATTATTAATTACTCCTACTTAATAGTAGCGATTTTTTCTTGATAGCTTTTTCATCTTGCCATGCTTTTTTTGCAGCCTCAAAAGTCTGGGTATTTTCAAAAATAATGCATTGCCCTTGGACAAACACTTTTTCTTCAACAAGTATTTTTTTTGATACAATATCACCGATTACAGTCGCTGTTGAGTACAAATGTACTCCTTCTGGTGCAACTACGTCACCTTCAATGATACCATGAATAATTACAGAAGTCGCTCGTATATTTCCACGAACACGTGCTTGATCTCCAATAATAAGTCGACCAGATGTTTCAAGGTTGCCATCTATATCACCATCAAATCGTATAAAGCCTTTTACGTTTAAATCGCCTTGGATAAAAGAGCCTTGTCCTATAAGGGTATTTATTGAAATGTCATCGTTTTGAAAAGCCATCGTGTACCCTCAATATTATTTGGTTTTTATATTCACGTATGGCGCAGGATCAATAAGGCTTGAGCCGATATATATTTCATAATGAAGGTGCGGGCCTGTAGAAAGCCCAGTATTTCCAACTACACCTATGACCTCTCCTTGCTCAACTTCTTGCCCAAGAGATACGTAGCTAGCATTCATGTGCGCATAGCGAGTTATGTAGCCATATTTATGCTGAATAGCAACATAGATGCCCAAGGCATCGCTGTAGGTATTTGTAATTACCTTCCCGTTTGCCGTTGATACAATGGGGTCTCCCACACGGCCTGTCGCAACATCATAGCCTGTATGAATATACCATTGTCCTGTTATAGGGTGAACTTGATGACCGAACTGCGCTGTAGTGTATCCAACACCGCCTTTAAGTGGCCAAATATTTGGAGTATCGGAAAATATAGCTTGTTGAGACCTGATTACTTCTCCAATCTGCTCAATTGGGTCGATTGTTCCTTCTATATATGATGTAAGCTCTTGAACATCGGCTATTTCTTTTGTGGTTCCAGTTGATAAAGATTGTGTATCCATCAATGATGATAAATCGCCACTTCTTGTGGAAGACGTAGAAGAATTTGTAACATCAATTCCAATGAGCGCTAACGATTCATTTAGGGCTGTTTTAAATTTTTCAGCTGCTTGCAATAGATTATTATTTTCGTCTTTTAAGACGTCAAAGCTTGCAAGGTTTTCTCTGTTTTCTGTTTCAAGTCGCGAAATTTCAGATGCAGAAATATTGTTTTGGCGGTTGAAGTAAAAAAATGAAAAAACCATCCCAACAACAATAAGGGTTCCAAAAACAAGAGAGAATATATTTGTTCTAAAATTAATTACATTTGTTTGAGAATGTGGTACAATCATTACAGTTAGCTTGCTATCACATAATTTTATGAAAGTACGGATAGCCTTTGTTATCTTGCGACAACCATTTAAAATATTTTTCCCAGCATGGTTTACGACATTCTTTTCAAATTTTTCATATGTTCGTGTTCTGGCCACTCAACTCTCCAATTTATGTGCCCGTAATATTACGGCATACTTCATCTATTATCTGAGTATTATAACATGTTTGGAAAAAACTGTCAAACATACTTTACCAAAAATGTAAAAAATGCTGCTTTTTTTCAATTATATACTGTCATTATCAAAAAAAAGCTGATAAAGTGAAAAAAAATATTGACGTTATGCAATTACTGTGATATCCTTATAGTGTAGATAGTATTTTTACCGAAAGAAAACCGGAAAATTATGCTTGTCTTACGAACGGATAGCTTTTTTGCTTCCGCATTACCGTTTTGGATTGATAAGCCATGAAAGTTTTTGATACTCACGCCCATATTGGGCTTATTTATGATGACCCTATTGAACAGCTTCGTGTTGTTCAAGAAGCTAAGCAAGTTGGTGTTAACCGCATTATTAGCATTTGCAATAGTTTGCATGATTTTACGCAAGTTTATAATAACTTAAAGTCCTTACCAGGTGTTTACTATGCCGTAGGTGTCGCTCCTTCAGAAGTTATGCATCCAGGAAAAGATTGGCTAAAAGCCATTGAGGAAAATTTAAAGCTTCCAAATGTTATTGCATTAGGGGAGACGGGGTTGGATTATTATAGAAAGTTCGGAGATAAAAGGTCTCAAATAGAGCTTTTTATTAACCAATTAGATCTTGCAGAGCGTATGAATGTTCCTGTTATTATTCACAATAGAGATGCAGGCAAGGATGTTCTCGATATCCTATCTGAGAGGTTGCCTTCTGCTGGAGGTGTATTACATTGTTATTCTGAAGATGCAGAATATGCAAAAAAAGCCTTAGACTTAAACCTTTACTTTTCGTTTGCTGGAAACCTAACATATAGGAATGCAAGAAACCTTCATGAGACTGTGCTGAATATTCCATTAGACCGCATTTTAGTTGAGTCAGAAAGCCCTTTTATGGTTCCTGCAGAGTATAGGGGAAAGCGCAACATGCCTTCATACACACCTTCAACAGTAAGGTTTTTAGCAGAAATGTTAGATATGGATGTTGAAGAATTGGCAGACGCCTTGTGGCAAAATAGTTGCAAATTTTTCAGACTTGAATCCTAAAATATAATAGATTCTTTAATCCAATATAAGAATGAAATCGCTGTACCGCCCAGTTTCTATTCGATGTCCTCTTTTAAAAGACCCTCATGAGTTGCTTCTTGAGGGGAATTTATTTCTGGCTCCTGTTGCCGGGTATTCCGATAGGGCTTTTAGGACCTTATGCGCAGACGGAGGCGCAAATTTTTCATATACAGAAATGGTTTCTGCTGAGGCGTTGGTAAGAGGATCTGGTAAGACTGAACAAATAATGACGCGTGCGGAAAATGAAAAGTACTATGCTGTGCAAATTTTTGGTAGTAATTCTGAAACAATGGACAAGGCTGTTCCCATAGTGCTAGAAAAATCAAATCCTGATCTCATAGACATTAACTCGGGGTGTCCTGTTCAAAAAATAACTAAAACAGGATCAGGCTCTGCTCTTATGCGAAACCCTGAAAATTTGTATAAAGTTGTTAGTGCTGTTGCCCAAGCAGCATCTCAAGCACCCAGTTTAAATTCTAAATATTACAAGGAAATACCAGTAACTGTTAAAATTCGCTCAGGCTGGGACTCAGACAGTATGTTGTGGAAAGAGTCAGCCTTGGCAGCAAAAGAAGCTGGTGCTGCGGCTCTAACTATGCACCCACGCACAAGAGCCCAAGGGTACGAAGGTTTTTCAAATTGGGACATTTTGAGTGAATTGGTAGAGCTAATGCAAAAACAAGAAAACCCAATTCCTATATTTGGATCTGGGGATGTGTTTAGCCCAGAGGCGGCTCGAGATATGCTCGAGCATACAAAGTGTGATGCTGTCATGTTTGCGCGCGGAGCGATGGGCGCTCCATTTATTTTTTCACAAACTAGAGACTTAATCGAACATGGTTCCTACAGTGCCATTCCGTTCAATAAATGCATTGAGGCGGGCTTAAAAGAGTTGCGTATCTTATGCGAAGATAAAGGCGAAATCATGGCGTGTAAAGAAATGCGCAAACGCTTTTGTGCATACACAAAAGGAACCGAAGGTGGCGCAGTGTTGAGGAAAAATATTGTAAAAGCTGAAAAAATAGAAGATTATCAGAATATATTCATGCACGTATTGCACAAAACATAAAATAAAATTAAAATATAAGCATGGCTATATTAACGCAGTTGATTGATTTCTTAAAAATTCTCTTTGTGCCAGGTAATCCTGATATTCAAAAAAATCAAGGTTTGAAAGCTATTGAGACAAGGTTATCAAAAGCTGAAACTCTTACGTATAAAAATGGAGCTGTTCAAATATCCGTTGCAAACGCACTATACACCATATATTCAAATATTGGAGTTTTTAATACTCTTTTAGATTTTATCCATGCACCAGAGCAAAAAATGGTAAAAAACCGTGTGTATGATATACTTATTAAAACAGGCTACAATGAAAACACAAAGAAAAAAGTTGAAATGCTTACATACGAAATGAGGCGTCTTTCACTTGACGCTTCTGTAGATAGAAATGCAGAAATTAATTCACAAATGCAAGTTTTTATGACGGTACAAAAAGACATAAACACAACCGGATTTGCACAGATAGAAAAAACTATACAAGATTTGGAATTATTTTATGATTTAAGTTCATACAACTTTATTACTATTTTGAAGTTATTTGATTCTGCGTTTTCTCCCTTAGATGGAAATCCAAATTTTAAGCCTGTGCCATGCGAAGAATTATGTAGTGAGTTATTAAACTTTTATTTTATTAGTGCAAAATTAAATATTACAGGATCTCTAGGACGGGCTATTGATGCAGTTTCAAGCATTGTTTCCGGAAGAGTTACGGTGTCGCAAGATGACTTGCTTTCTAGGTTGAAAAAAATTGCAACGGCTTTAAATAAAGTTCTTAACCCAGATATATTGAAAGACCTCATTGCACTTGGAAAAAAAGATTCAGAAATAGAGCCAGAAACCTTTGAAAGTGATGCAAAGCCACTTCAGGATTATATTACAAGGCAGAAAGCCTCGTTTTCTTCAGATACAGAAAGGCTGAGAATGGAATACCAAGACCAAGAAAGAGTGAGAGAAATAAAGGCAATTTTTGGAGAAAAACCACTGTTACCACTAAATGGCTATAACCCGCAAATAAATGCTACATTGCAAGATAACACGGCTTTTTCCTTTTTATGGATTACACCAATGCAGGTTTTGAAAACCTTTATAACATATTATTTTACCGAAGACACGCAAACGCTGCTAAATGATATTGTTGTTGAGGGATTTTTTAACACACCTGAAGCAAAAACAGACTTTTCTTCCGCCTTTTTTGAATGTTCAGAAATCGCAAATGTGATACAATCATTTGAGGATTCTTTTGCAAGAAACGAAAATTATGATAGTGCATTATTAACGAGCTACATAAAAGATAGCCAAAAAGACCCTGAGTTTGTGCGAACTCTAGGCAATATGGTGTCCGAAATTAATAATACAGCAAAGGTGATAACGCAAGCTCAGTCAACGAATTTGTTTGAGTTGTATAATTTGCTATTATTGACGCTTGAAGATTCTAGGTTAAGTACTCCTGAACTTATATCAAATGTCAAATTCTTGTTTACTTCATCAAGAAATAGAGATCGAGTAGAAATTCTTGAAAAGTCTATGCCAAAATGGGCTTCTTTCTTAAACCTCATGAAGCATTATGCACAACTTGGGAACATAGAAACTCCAAGGGAAGAAAAAAGGCAACACGGAAAAGGGCAAAAAGAATAGTGATATGTGTAATCATGTTGCATAGGAGGATAGAATGAAAAACAATATAATAAGAAAACCCTTTCGATATACATTTAATAACGCAGCTCTTATTATTATTGCAATTAATATTGGTGTGTTTATGCTTACGCAAATGAATCAAACGCTTCAAGCATATTTATCATTAAATGTCATACTTGTTATAGAAAGAGGTTTGCTTTACCAATTTTTTACTTATATGTTTACGCACGCAAGTCTTTATCACCTATTAGGCAATATGCTAGGGATACTATTTTTTGGCGTAGCTATTGAGCGCTCAATTGGGTCAAAAGAATTTGTTCTTCTGTATTTGGTGATTGGTTTTCTATGCGGAGTTGTCTCCTTTGTGGCTTACTATTTTTCTGGAATGTATTACGCATTCTTGCTTGGCGCTTCGGGGTCTGTTTATGCAATTCTCTTAGTTTATGCTGTGCTGTTTCCGCATTCTAAAATATTTATTTGGGGTCTTCTCCCTATTTCGGCTCCGTTATTAGTGCTCATTTATGCAGGAATTTCAATATGGAACCAACTTTTTTCTGCTGGGTCGGGCATAGCACACCTTGCACACCTTGCAGGCTTTATTTTTGCTTGGTTGTATTTAAAAATAAGAATGGGAATTAGTCCATGGCACATTTGGAAAGATTTTTTTCGGTAAAACCGTATAGCAAAAAAATGAGTACAGCAAGATTTTTTGCTATACTCATTTTTTTAAATGCTTTCTATGCCTATGCTCAAAATATTGTTTCATCTCCTTTGTTGCGTTTTCCTATTTGGTTTGTTATGGAAGAAGCTCCAACCATAACGTCTCCTATAGACCAAAGTGAATCTATATTTTCCTCTGCGGCTGACGGGATTCGAGACTTATCACCATTTTTTGTGGAAGCTCTCGTGTACGGATGGAATTTTACATATACTCCATCTGATATAACAAGGGGGGTGGGCGAGTACTTTGAAATTGTTAGTATTATTACAATTGCAAATAATGATGAAAATTTACGTTATACTGATGCCATTATTGCAGATGAAGAATCCATGGTTGAATCATGGGTAGAATATGATTTAACAAAAAGAATGGTGTATGAAAGGCATAGGTGGCATACCGGAGGTTATCCGAGTATTGCAGGAAAAGGAGAGTCATCTGTTTTTGAAGGGGTTGAGGGTGTAATGTTAGCGTGCGAAGAGGCTGCGAAAAATGCTATCAGAAACTATGCACGTGATGTGGTTAAAAACAAACCCAAGGAAATAACAGGAAAAATTTTGCTTACAGATTTTCCTTCTTACTATATAGATGCAGGAAAATACGTTGCAGACCTTGATTTTTTTCTAAATGTGAGTAAAATAGTAGAGTACACAGTATTTTAATTATGTGTACTTTTTACATATTTTATGGTAAAATATTTTAGGAGGCTTTTATGAAAAAGATGTTACTTTTATTGGTTTTGATGATGTGTATGGTTTCTATGGGATTCGCCCAAATTCCGGAAAACTTAAATGTTGAAACAATTTCAGAACAAGGAATGACTGATGAGTCATTTCCATACCTTATAACTATTGAGTTATTACCTGCAACAGGTGAAGCATTTTTCACATTTTCAATGAATTCAGACCTTTTTGAACAAAGTACTGCTATGATTACAATTAGAAATCGTGCAGAACAATTCTTAAAAGAAAGAAAAGTAGAAAATGTAGCTGAAGGTGAAAGAGCTGATCAATTATATTATAGCTATAATTATCGTGGGGCAGATACAACAAAATTTGATGCAGTGAACAATATGACTCATTATACTTCTAGAATTCGATTCAATGAAGTTAGAGAGTTAAATTACGCAGATAATTAAACCTGTTTAGTAGATTCTGTATTAGCTAAACTAAAAAAATATATTCTCGGAGAATAGAATGGACGTCCAATCCCTTGTTAAAAATTTGCATCCTCTTGAAGTGCGTGTGCTGCTTGCCTATAAAGAAGGCGTAGAGCTAACATCACAAAAACTTCAAAAGGAACTCGATTATAAAGAAGGTCATGCTAATCAAGCTTTTTCGTGGCTTGTTGGCAAAGAGCTTGCAACTATCGTAAGAAGAGAGGAGCATACCTTTTTTGAATTGACCGATGTAGGCAAATCTTATGCACAGGATGGACTTCCTGCTGAGCGTATTTTTAATTATGTAAAAGAAAATGGAGAGCAATCTCTACCTGAAATTGCTTCCGCTCTGAAGATTGAAAATAAGGATGTTGGTTCTGCCTTTGGGCAATTGAGTAAAGAGGGCGCTTTGCGTATGAGCCCTGAAAAAAAAGCAGTGTATGAAGGGAAATCTTTACCCCTAACTTTGTCAGTAGCGCGCTCTATTTTAAAAAAGGCAACTGAGGCACAAGATTCTACATTGGATATGTCTTCTTTAACAAATGATGAGCTTGATGTAATGAATACAATGGCTAAAAAAAGAGGCGCTTCTGATACCGCCTTTAAGATTGTAGAGCGGGAAACTGTTGTACATTCGCTTCTTTCTTCGGCTACAGAAGTTGCACTTGCTTTAGAAAAAGCAGGTGTAACAGGAAGTGAAATAGGAAGTCTAACACCTTCAATGCTCGAAAAAGGAGAATGGAAAAATTCGGCTTTTAGAGGATATAATATATCTGTGCCTCCTGCTCGAATTATTCCTGGTAGAACAAATGCGTATGTTTCATTCTTAGAAAGCGTGAAAGACAAATTGTGTTCACTTGGGTTTGAAGAATTTGATGGGCCACTTGTGGAAACAGAATTTTGGAATTCTGATGCTCTTTTTATGCCACAATTTCATGCAGCCAGAGATATTCATGATGCATATTATGTAAAAAATCCTACGCATGCAAAAAAAATTGATGAACCATTTTTATCAAACGTTAAAAATATACATGAAAATGGGGGTAATTCTGGAAGTCGTGGTTGGAATTATAATTTTGATGTTAATTTTACAAAACGCCTCATTTTAAGAAGTCAAGGTACTGCTTTATCTGCCCATAAGCTAGCAAATGCAAGCGTGCCAGGAAAGTATTTTGGTATTGCACGCTGCTTCAGATATGATAAAGTAGATGCTACTCATCTTTCAGATTTTTATCAAACAGAAGGTATTGTTCTTGGTGACGAAGTGAATTTGAAAACGCTTTTAGGCTTTTTAGAAATGTTTGCAGTTGAAATAGCTGGGGCTACAGATGTAAAATACGTTCCAGGATATTTTCCGTTTACAGAGCCGTCAATTGAGGTTCATATTAAACACCCTGTATTAGGCTGGTTTGAGTTAGGTGGTTCTGGGATATTCCGCCCTGAGGTAACTAAAGCAATGGGAATTGATGTTCCGGTGTTAGCATGGGGCATTGGTATTGACAGAATGGCCTTAATGGCGTTAGGATTGAATGATTTACGCGAATTATTCAGTAATGATATCGAACAAGTAAGATTGAGAAAAGCGCAGTATTAGATATGTTAGAAGTAGAGTTAAACGAGCAGATAGAACGCCTAGAAAAGAAAAAATCGGCATTCTTACGAAATAGAAATCTCTGTGCTATTGCCACAGTATTTTTGGGTTATAATTTTTATAATGTCTTAAAAAATGAAACTCCGCCTATTTGGTTTTTATTTGCAATGGGTACAATTATCCTAAGCTGTTTAGGTATTGGTATTTATGGGCATTTAACAATAAAAAAAACTGACTCAGAGCTATCGGCTTATTATAGTGAGCTAAAAAAGTTGCATGAAAGTAAGCACGAAGAAGACTGACTTTATTTTGCTACATCTGCACAAGCTATAACATTAACTCCACTTCCAAGAATATCTTGTATAATTACGTCCCCCCTTTTTACAGGAGCCGTTACACATTGACGGCGAATAACTTCCATACAACTAAGAAGTTTTTCCTTTGAAACCTCGCCATCTGTTTTTACAGGAACTAAAGGACTTTCTCCCTGTGCAACCGCAATTGTGGTAGTAAGAGTTCTCGTTGGGTCTATTAATTCTTTTTTTGCATATTCTTCGCCGCGAGGGCATGTATTATCTTTTACCGCCACTACGGTTTTTGAATTTTCATCGTTTTGTACAGTGACTTCCATAAGGCATCCAATTGGGCAAATTATGCAAGTTAAAGGGATTTTCTCTAAGTCTTCTGTGTCGTTAATATACTCTTTTGTTGATAAATCTGACATTATTCTCTATCCTCCTCAGGCAACTCTATCGAAACGGTTAGATTGTCAACTACTTTTGATAAAACGTCCCTTTTTAGTTCTACAATTTGCATTTCCCCAGGTTTTACTATTTTTTTCTTTTGGGCTTTAATTCTTTGGTTATTACTATATACAACAACTTGAACATCTCTGTACACATCTGTTGGCCTAAACATTATAGATATATCATTGCTACCTTCTGTAGATTCAATATATTGAGGAACCGTATAGCGTACTCGATTTCCTGGACGTATTGTAATTGTTTGAGGATTTATAGGCTTTTCACCTTTTGCGTAGAGCGCAGCATTTTGGCCTGCTCTTATACTTTCTTGAGTTACAAAGTCAACTAAGTCGTGGACATGCACTGCATTTCCACACGCAAATATACCTTTGATAGAGGTTTCCATTCGCTCATTTACAATTGGTCCAGATGTACTTGAGTCCATTGCTACTCCACACTCAATGGAAACTTCATTTTCTGGAATTAATCCCACAGAAAGTAAAAGTGTATCACATTCAATAAATTCTTCCGTTTCTTTAATCGGTTTTCTGTTATTGTCGACTTGTGCTACACTTACCCCTTCAACTCTTTCTTGTCCGTGAATAGCTGTGATAGTATGGCTGAATTTTAATGGGATGTTAAAATTTTCAACGCATTGTACTATATTACGTGTTAAACCAGCAGAAAATGGCATAAGTTCACATACAAGTTTAACTTCTACACCTTCAAGAGTTAAGCGACGAGCCATAATGAGCCCAATGTCTCCTGAACCAAGTATCACTGCCTTTTTCCCAGGCAGGTATCCATCCATGTTTACAAAACGCTGAGCACTCCCTGCCGTGAAAATCCCCGCAGGCCTTGTTCCTGGTATTACTAATGCTCCTCGAGTTCTCTCTCTGCAACCCATAGATAAAATAATAGCCTTTGCCTCAATATTCATCATTCCGTCAACTGTGTTTATTGCTGTTACAATTCTTTTTGGGAAAGGCCCATCTGTGTTTTCGGTTGTTATATTAAGCACCATAGTATCTACCTTATATTCAATACCATGCTTTTTTACTTGGTCAATAAAGCGTGATGCATACTCTGGACCCGTCAATTCCTCTCCAAAATGATGTAAGCCAAAGCCATTGTGAATACACTGCAACAAAATACCACCAAGTTTAACATCTCTTTCTAGAATGAGAATGCTTTCACAGCCTTGTTCCCGAGCTGAAACTGCTGCGGCTAGACCAGCTGGACCCCCACCGATTATTACTATGTCATATTTCATTTTCTTTCCCCTTGAGATGTGCGCGTTTTTGTATTTAATACAAATGAACAACCGCCTTTCTTTGTAACATCAATCATTGGAATACATAGTTCTCGACTTATGATTTCAGTGACTCGGGGAGAGCAAAACCCTCCCTGACATCTTCCCATTCCTGTTCTTGTTCGACGTTTTACGCCATCTAAGTCCTTTGCTCCAACATTGCAGTGAATCGCTTGTACAATTTCAGCTTCAGTTATCATTTCACATCGACAAATAATTCTTCCATAAAGTTTATTTTCTTCAATAAGCTGTTTTTTCTTTTTATCTGAGGCAAGCTTAAAGTTTTGAATACCTTTAAATATTGGTATAAAATCTTTGTTTGGAGTAAGTTCTAATCCTGCTTTTTTTAATGCTTCAACAACATATTCACCTATAGCAGGTGCTGAGGCTAACCCAGGTGAGCTAATTCCTGCAACATGTATAAAGTTCTTTACGCTAGAGTCTTCTTCTATAATAAAATCATTTACAGGGTTTGTAGGATTTTTTTTGTCATCAACCCAAAAGGCAATAGCCCTTGCGCCAGCAAAAGAATTAATGATGTTTCGTTGTGGTATATTAGGAATTGTTTTTTCACCCTTTTCTAGGATAAAGTCTTGATTTTCTCTGTATGTACCCATAAAAGTTTTGTCATTGCATGTATCAGCAGAGGGGCCTATAAGAATGTTCTCATCTACTGTAGGAGATACCAATACCCCTTTCCCAAGACTGTTCGGAGTTTGAAAAAGTACGTGCCTGGCAAGGTCGTGGCAGTTATTATCTAAAAGGCAATACTCCCCTCGTCGTGGTATGATTTTATATTCTTTCCCTTCTACCATAGCACTAATTTTGTCTGCATACAAGCCTGCAGCATTAACAACATAGCGAGACGCAATATCACCTTTTCCTGTATGAATAATAAAAGGTTCATTTTTATCACTTTGTTTTGTTATTCCATGTACTTCGTTATCTATTAAGATTTTTGTACCATTCAAAACTGCATTTTCAGCAATAGACCATGTTGCCTGATATGGACTAATGATTGCTGCGGTAGGGGCATAAAGGGCAGAGGTAGCTTCTTCTGAAATATTTGGTTCAAGCTCTACAAGCTTGTTTCTGTCGATAAGCTGTAGTTTTTCAACACCATTTTCTTTCCCACGCTCATAAAGATCTTTTATAATACTATCATCGTCATCGCCAAATGCAACAACAAGGGAGCCAATAGGTTTATAATCAAAGTGCAATTCTTCTGCCCATTTGGGATAAAGCTTCACTCCTTCAATGTTTAGTTTTGCCATTAGGGTTCCTGGTTCTGGATCATACCCTGCATGAATTATTCCCGAGTTCGCCTTAGAAGTTCCGCATGATACATCATTTTCTTTTTCAAGGATACAAACATCAAGATTGTAGCGGGATAACTCTCTTGCTATGCTTACACCTGAAATTCCTGCTCCTATAATTGCAACATCATATGTCATTTTTCTATCCACTCCCTTGAGCGTTCAACTGCTCTTTTCCATCCGTTGTATAAGTTAGAGCGCTTTTTCTCATCCATTTTTGGTATAAATTCTTTATCAGTTTTTCGATATTGGGTAATTTCTTCTTTATTTTTCCAAAACCCTACTGCTAAGCCCGCTAAAAAAGCGGCACCTAGTGCAGTTGTTTCAACATTTTTCGGGCGAAGTATAGTAGTATTTAAAATGTCTGCTTGAAATTGAAGCATAACATCACTTACACTCGCACCGCCATCTACATTCAAACTGGTTACGTTCGTTGAAGAATCTTCAACCATGCAGTCTATAACATCTTTTACCTGATAACAAATTGCTTCTATTACAGCTCGGCATACATGCGCTTTTTTTACACCTCGTGTAAGTCCAACAAGCGTTCCTCTAGCATACATATCCCAATATGGGGCTCCTAACCCTGTAAATGCAGGAACAAGATATGCTCCGTTTGCATCTTCTACGGACTCAGCTAAAGTATCGATTTCGGGAGCAGAAGAAATTAGCTCTAGCTCATCACGTAGCCATTTAATAGTTGCACCACCCATGAAAATACTACCTTCTAGAGCAAAATATATTTGCCCACCTAAGCTTAAAGCTACAGTTGTGAGTAATTTGTTTTTTGAAATCACTGGTTTTGTCCCAGTGTTCATGAGAATAAAGCAGCCGGTGCCATAGGTGTTTTTTACATTCCCAACTTCAAAGCAGCCTTGTCCAAAGAGGGCAGCTTGTTGGTCCCCAATAGCTGCTGCAATAGGAATAGAAAAACCACACACTTTTTTATCTGTCAAACAATAAATTTCACTGGAAGATTGTACACTTGGAAGAATGCACCGAGGAATGTTTAACAATTCTAGTAAGTCATCATCCCAATCATCAAGGTAGATGTTATAAATCATTGTACGGCTAGCATTTGTAGCATCTGTTACATGTGCTGCTCCACCACTTAACTTCCAAATGAGCCAGGTGTCGATTGTACCTGCTAGAATTTCGCCCTTTTTGGCTCGCTCTCTGAGGCCTGGTACCTCATCTAAAATCCATTTTATTTTTGTTCCTGAAAAATATGCATCAATTACAAGACCTGTTTTTTCTTGGATTACTTCTTCAAGCCCCTTTGATACTAAGTCTTCACATAAAGCTGCGGTTCTTCGACACTGCCAAACAATTGCATTGTATACAGGTTTTCCTGTATCTTTTTCCCATAAAACAATAGTTTCCCTCTGGTTTGTAATGCCTATTGCTGCTATATCATCTGGTGTTGCAAATAGTTCATTTTTTGCTTGTTCAATTACATGTTTAGCTACAGAAAGCTGGCACTCAAATATCTCTTCCGCATTATGCTCTATCCATCCCGGCTTTGGATAATACTGTGTAAATTCTTGATTTTTTGATAATAGGGGATTCGCTTCTTTATCGTAGAGAATTGCTCTAGATGAAGTTGTTCCTTGATCTAGTGATAATATATATTTTTTCATACATATATTGTAATCCATAAAACTGGATATGGCAAGAAAAAGATTCTTTGAATTTAAAATAAAAAAGCAACCAAGGCATGCTCGGTTGCTTTTATTAAAAACTATCTAAAAATTACATAGCTTTTTTAGCACTAGTTGCAGTTGTAATTAATTCAAGGATTGCAAGAATAATTAACACAGCACCGATAGTACCCAATACATAGCCATCAACTGTTGCTAATTTGTAGTTGTTGATAACTAGTAATACTAATGCAGAAAGAGTAACTGCGAACATGAAGATGAGAGGTATAATTGCTTCCCAAGCTGTTCTCTTCATAGTTTTCTTAATCCAAGCAGCGATTGCTAAAAGAGCAAGACCAGCAAGCAATTGGTTTGCGCTACCGAAGATACCCCAAATTCTACCATAACCGTAAGCAGTGAAAAGTAAAGATACTGCAACTGTTACTAATGTAGCAACATAAGGATTACAGAAAATAGTTTTCTTTAATGAACCGTCTTTTTGTGTGATTTCACCTAATTCTTCTAAGAGGTATCGACCAATACGAGTTGCACTATCAAGTGTAGTTAATGCAAATGAAGAGAAAGTTAGTGTTACGAAAATTCTACCAGCTTCTAAAGGAATGCCAAAAGAGTTCATAAAGGTTGCAACACCATTTGCAAAGCGAACAGCTGGTGTTCCCTCTCCATTACCAGCAATAGCTGTTACTGAAAGAAGAGCAATAATAGCTACAACACCTTCAATAAGCATACCACCGTAACCTACGAGCTTTGCATCTTTTTCATTTGAAAGTTGTTTTGAACTTGTTCCTGAGCTAACCAAAGAGTGGAAACCAGAAATAGCACCACAAGCTACAGTTACGAATAGAATTGGGAACAAGAAGCTTCCATTAACATTAAAACCAACAAGAGCTGGTGCTTGCATAGTTGGAGCAGCAATTAATACACCAATAAATCCACCAATCAACATAGCAAATAGCAAGAATGATGATAGGTAATCACGTGGTTGGAGTAAGAGCCAAACTGGAAGTAGTGAAGCAAAAATAATATACACAGTTAAGATTATTTGCCATGTAACTTTGTTAAATTGTAAAAATGGTACAAATGAACTTAGTACAATAATTCCTACAAGGAGTGCAACACCAATAACTGTTCCTACAACTAGATTTGAGTTTCTTCTATAGAACATACCAAAAAGAAGAGCCATTGCAATAAATAGCATACTTGCTGTTCCTGAAGAAGCTGCTGTCATTGAAGCTGCCATATTATCAGGGTTGATTGCGAATGTACCGGCTGTAATGTCCAAGAAAGCGGCAACAACCAAACAGATAGTTAAAAACGCATACAAAGAGAAAATAAGCTTTGCTTTTGCTCCGATGTTTGCACGGATAACTTCACCAATTGTTTTACCTTCATGGCGCATAGATGCAACTAATGAACCGTAGTCATGTACTCCACCAAAGAAGATGCTTCCAACTACAATCCATAAGTAAACAGGAAGCCACCCAAACATAGCAGCGATGATAGGTCCTGTGATAGGTCCTGCACCTGCGATTGATGAGAAGTGGTGTCCAAGTAGAACTCTTGCGTCGGTAGGAACGTAGTCAGAATCATTTTGCAGCTCGTGAGCTGGTGTTTTTCTTGACGGATCGATTCCCCATTTTTTTGCGAGCATTGAACCATAGGTAATGTATGCGATAAAGAATAGCACAACCCCTACAATCAATAATACTAAAGCATTCATTTACAACCTCCTAAATATTTAAACGAATACA
>CAYJLT010000004.1:38005-39840 GCA_964371295.1 uncultured Treponemataceae bacterium | reverse complement strand
TTTGTACTATCTTCGAAAACAGTACGTGTCACAGGTAAAAAGAGGTAACAAGTACGAAAGGTTGTACCCTGTAATTGGTATAAACTTTGTAAAAGAAAACGTACTAAAAAGACGCAAAGACTATCATAATTGGTACGTGCTTGCAAACGAAAAGGACCACACCGATGTGCTCGACAGGGACATAACGGTGCATTTTATAGAACTTTCAAAGCTACAAAGTGAAAACAGTAGTTTAGCAAATTGGGTAGAATTATTCAAAAAAGCAAATGGCTTTGAAACAAAAAAGGATATAGAACCCTTGTTGAAAAGGAGTAGGCGAATGAGAGAGGCATATTCGAGATATAAAAACTGCACACAAGAAGAAGCCTTGTTTTTAGAGGCAATGAGGGTACAACGCTGGGACTCTGACCCAAGATTCCGAGAAAAAGAGTTTATTACTAAAGGCGAAAAGCGTGGGCTACGCAAAGGCATGAAACTTGGTGAAGAAAAAGGTGCTCTCAACGCAAAGCTTGATATGGCAAAGAGTGCTCTAGCAAAAGGGTTTGATGCACAAACTATCGCCGAACTCACAGGCCTCACAAAAGAAGAAATCTTAACACTTGAAAAATAGTACATTTAATAGTAAAATAAATCATGACAAAAAAAATATCTCAAATCTTACCAGAAGGGCTTTCTTTTGACGGCTCTGATGTTTTAATATCCTCTTTGGTTTTTGACTCTCGGTATGTAAAAAAAGATGCGCTGTTTTTTGCTCTGCCTGGGGTGCATGTGCATGGAAATGATTATGTAGTAAAGGCAATTGAAAACGGTGCAAGTGCCGTTGTGTATGAAGGGGCATTGCCCAAAGAAGCAATTGCATTGGCAAAGGAAAAATCTATTACGCTTGTAAAGGTAAAAGATGCTCGATCTTCAATGTCTCCCATTGCAGCAAGCTTTTATGATTACCCGTCAAGAAAGCTTATTGTTTTTGGCGTAACGGGAACAGAGGGAAAAAGCACCACAATCTTTTTAATATGGCAATTTTTACAATTATTAGGAAAAAAAGCAGGTTTTATTTCAACGGTGCAATATTCACTTGGTGATGAGGCAATTAATAATCCTGAGCATCAAACAACACCAGAAGCTCCAATAATTCAAGAAAAACTACATCAAATGCTCGAAAATGGATGCGAGTATGCCGTTGTTGAATCTTCTTCGCACGGGCTTTCTATAAAGACAAGCCGCTTAGCTGATGTGCTTTTTGATGGCGTTGCAATGATGAATGTTACCCATGAACACTTAGAGTTTCATGGAACATACGAGCAATATAAAAGCGATAAGGCAAATCTTTTTAGAAATCTCACTTTACATAATCATAATAAAGTAATTAGTGGGAAAGAAGTTGTTGTTCCAACGATAGGTGCTGTTAATATTGCAGATCCTGCGGCTTCATACTTTGCAGAATGTGCTAAGGGCCACGAGGTTGTAGGCTTTACTTCGAGTTCCATTCATACAGATAATGATAAAAGTGCCTTTTCTGGAATATATACAATAGAGAATATACAAGGCGATGAAAAAGGTGTTACTTTTGATAGCTGTACAAACGATGCAAAAATGACAGTGCGAATAAATCTTCCTGGAACCTTTAATGGCGATAATACACTTGCTGCAATGCTCCTCGTATCAAAATTAACTGATACAACAATGGAAAAGCTTGTTGAAGTTGCTCCAAAACTCATCCCTGTGCGAGGCAGAATGACCGCAATTGAAAAAGGGCAAGATTTTGAAGTTTTGGTAGACTATGCACATACGCCGTCTTCTTTTACCACCATTTTTCCACCGCTTCGTGATAGAGT
>CAYJLT010000004.1:0-37905 GCA_964371295.1 uncultured Treponemataceae bacterium | reverse complement strand
ATGCACATACGCCGTCTTCTTTTACCACCATTTTTCCACCGCTTCGTGATAGAGTTACGGGAAAAATAATTAGTATTTTTGGATCTGGAGGGGAGAGAGATACAAAAAAGCGGCCTATACAAGGTGAAATTGCTGCAACATATAGTGATATCGTTATTCTTAGTGATGAAGACCCACGGGGAGAAAATCCCATGGACTTATTAGAAGATATTGCAAAAGGTTGTACAAACTTAGAGAGAGAAAAATCGCTTTTTCTTATTCCAGACAGGCCGAGCGCAATCAGAAAGGCATTTGCTATAGCACAAAAGGGTGACTTAGTGCTTTTATTAGGAAAGGCACACGAAAACTCAATAATTTACAAAGATTATGTAATGGATTATGATGAAATAGAAGAAGCAGAAAAAGCTCTACGTGAAATGGGATTGGGAGGAACATAATGACGGTAGCTATACTCTATGGTGGAAAAAGTGGTGAGCATGAAGTTTCACTTTTATCTGCACTATCTGTGGTAAAAAATATCGACAAAAATAAACATAGCCTTGTGCTTATTGGCATTACAAAAAAAGGCTTGTGGTATGTGCAAGACGAATCTGTTATACAAAGTGTTCTTTTAGATAATAATAGCAAACTACCGATTACAGAAAAACCTGATAATCTTGTTTCGGTGCTACCAGGGGGCGGAACACAAAAGGCACTTTTTTGCAAGGGAAAAGCGTTGTGTGTTGACGTAGTGTTACCCATCTTGCATGGCACGTATGGAGAAGATGGGCTTTTGCAAGGACTTTTAGAAATGGCAGAACTTCCTTATTGTGGCTGTGGCGTTATGTCAAGTAGTTTGGCCATGGATAAAGAAAAGGCAAAGCAAGTGTGGGCACAAGAGGGCTTGCCCGTTGTCCCCTATGTTTGCGTCAAATCTTCTCAAAAAACAGATTCCGTGTTAGAATCTATATGTAGTGAAGCTGCAAAAATGTGGGGTTTTCCGCTTTTTGTAAAACCCTGTTGTGCGGGAAGTTCTGTAGGAACCGCAAAGGCTAGTAGCGAAGAAGAACTAAAATGCGCTATCGAAAATGCGTTTAAATGGGATGAAAAAATACTTATAGAGCCTTTTATTCCTGCACGTGAAATTGAGTGTTCTGTTACCGGAAACACGGCAGAGCTTTCTATAATTGATGCAAAGGAAAACAAGCGCAGTGTAACCTCCTACGAACTTGGAGAAATTGCACCAACGCATGAGTTTTATGACTATGAAGCAAAATACACCGACCCAGATGGCGCTGACTTAATAATTCCTGCAATACTCACTGATGAGCAAGAAGCCACCATCAAAGACATTGCAAAAAAAGCATACAAGGCATTAGACTGCTCTGGGCTTTCGAGAGTTGACTTTTTTATAGATAAAACCAATGGCGATATTTTTATAAATGAGCTTAATACACTTCCTGGTTTTACATCAATAAGCATGTTTCCAAAAATGTGTGAAGCAGGTGGTTTAGCGTACAAAGATGTTATTGAACTAATACTTGAACAAGGTGTAGAGCGGTTTAAAAGTAGGCAAGCACTTACAACAAGTTTATAAATTTTTTTTGAGTTTTGACAGAGGAGAACATTACATGGATACTACTAGAACGCATACGAATCCTCATAGTTACGGCATAAAAAGACTCTTTTCTACACTTGAAGATATAAAAGAAAAAAAAATTACGGTGATGGGGCTTGGTCTTCATGGCGGAGGGGAAGCGACAACGCGGTTTTTCTTAAAGCATGGAGCACATGTAACGGTAACTGACATGAAAACAGAAGAGGAGCTCAAAACCTCTGTTGATTCTTTAATGAATGACTCTTCTTTAGATACGAGCCGTTTAAGCTTTGTTCTTGGTGAGCACAGACTAGAAGATTTTAAAAATGCCGATTGTGTTATAAAGAATCCTATTGTAAAATATGATGGCAATAAATATTTAGCGTGTGCAAAACATATTGAAAGTGATATTTCAATCTTTTTACAATTTACAAAGTCGAAAATTATTGCAGTAACGGGAAGTAAGGGTAAGTCCTCTACGGTAAGTGCAATTCATTATGGATTGAATGAAGCTGGGATAAAAACCTTACTTGGTGGAAATATCACCGTGAGCCCACTAACTTTTATTGATAAAACACTTGGAGATAAGCCTCCGCTGGTGGTTTTAGAATTATCAAGTTGGCAATTGGCAGACTTGCGTGGGCGAAAATTGCTTAAGCCGATTATTTCAATAATAACAAAAATTGTTCCAGACCACCAAAACTGGTATGGTAACATGGAATCCTATGTGCAAGACAAAAAACTTATTTATGCAGATCAAGATGAGAAAGATGTGTTTTTATGCTCTTGTGATGAAGAAGGCTGGGGAGACGTTTTTGCAAAAGAGGCAAAAGCAAATATTATTCGCTATCCAGATGACATCCCTGAGTCGCTTTTGTACGGAGAGGGTGAATATGGAGATTGGCTCGATGACTTAAAAGTTCCAGGTGAGCATAATAAAGAAAACGTTCTAAACGCTGCTTGCGTTATGAGTTTAGTTGGAATACAAGATGATGATATTATAGATATTTTAAAAAAGTATACGGGTATTGGTCACCGCTTAGAGTATTTTCACACTTGGAAAAAGGAAAGATGTGAGTATATGTTTTACAATGATTCTGCTGCAACGGTGCCTGAGTCTGTGGTGGCAGCCCTTGACTCATTTCCAAATGGATTGCATCTTATAACAGGCGGAACAGATAAAGAGCTCGATTTTTCACCTCTAGTAAATAAACTTATCGAAGTAACAGGTGTTAGTTTACAATCGATTTTTTTACTTGCAGGAACTGGAACTGATAAATTGCTCGCACTTTTGAAAAAAGAAAAAGTAGCCATTGATTACTTTGGTCCCTACAATAGTGTGGAAGAATTACTAAAAGAAGTAAAAGACTTTTTAGAAAAAAAACAATATAGTGAAACACAGAATATTGTTTTTTCTCCTGGCGCTACATCATTTGGTATGTTTAAGAATGAATTTGACAGGGGCGACACGTTCAAGCGTTGCGTTTTAGAAGTGTTTATTTAAGTAAGCAAAAAAAAGCCATGTTAATTATATTAACATGGCTCGAGCAGACAATACTGCTTATTTTGGTAGTTTAAAAATTGACATTTGTTTATAGCCTATTGAAACACTGTAGCTTGTAGTATTAACAAAAGCATCATTTAAAATTTTACCCCAGTTAAAATCAAACCCAAGAGATAAACTTCTAGCTCTGGTTTTCGCAGCACCTACGGTTCCAATGCAAAAGGTAATGCCACTTCGCAAATCTTGAGTCGTAGTCATTTGCACACCAAAAATATCGGCAAGTATTTCATTAAATGAAATTGAAATAGGAGTAGCTTGCACTTGGTAAAAGAAATTTCCGAAAGAACTATATCCAACAGAAGGGCCTAAGCGAAATGATTGTTGTGCGGTTAGCATGCTAGAAAGTCCTAGCGAAAACCCCATATCTAGTCCGACAAGTAATCCAGAGTCCCACGCATAACCAACTTCAATTGGGATGACAATGCTATACAAACCTAGCGGAACTGAAGGATCATCAGTTTCTAAGTGAGGAGAGTAGGCAGGGTCTTCGTATGTGTATTCAAAAATTGAACCAAACTCTATAAAGGGATTTGCATGCAGAGATGAAGCTAAAAATAATAAAAAAAGGCAAAAATATTTTTTCATTAAAACTTCTCTTCCTTTCGAAAACTAAAAGAAATATCTAAACCCCAGTAATCTTCAAGTCTTTTGAAGCCGCTACCAGTATTGTTTATATTATTCCATTTAAAATCAAATCCTAAGATAATACCTCTAAAATCATCTTGTCTGCCTTGAGTCCAATAGTATCCGAGTTCAATGCCTGACCCTAAATAGATTGATGTTGACTCTGCCTCTCCCACACTTGCGCCAAAGTCTGTGGCTACAGTTATGGGCGCAAGCCCAATAGTTGTAAAAAATGGAGAACGAAACGGGGCATATTTGTAACCAATTAATGGTGCAGCTTTGATATTCAACTCAAGCGAGTTTAAAAATTTTTCTCCTGCAGAGGTATCATTATCTTGATAGTTAAACAGAGGATCTTCTAGGGTTTGTTCAAGTCGAGTAAAATATCTAGATGAAAATCCTAGTGCTGCAGTAGCAGTACCACCCCAATATAATTCTTGCGTTATAGGGCTTGTGAGTTCTGCTGTATAACCAAATCTAAATCCATCTAACGCTAGTTCCTCTGGGGTATCACCGTAAAAATCTGTTAGAACATAATCTTTTGAAAGATCAACTGTAGCCGTTGCCCCGTGTGAAAGAGACATTTGTGAGTATGCTATAGTTGAGCACACCAATAATAATACAATAAATATTTTTTTCATAAAACACTCCAATGTTTTCGTTAGAACTGCGTATAAAAACCTGTGAATCGTAAGCTTATTGAGATGCTAAGTCTTGTTGATGTAGAAAAATCTTTTTTCCCACTACTATCCCACTCATGTCTTCCCCATAAAGAATGAAAGCCTAAACCTATGTTAGGAGACCCAAAAGACGGAAAGAGATAGCGATGAATAGTTCCTATATAGAGTTTTAGCCCTGTTGAGTAATTTAAACTCGTAGAAGTACTGATAGGAATTCCTGCATTAGTAGAGGCAGAAAGGGGATATAAAAGAGCTTGGAAAAAGAAGTTGTCAACGTAACTATAGCCGACCATTGGGGCAAGACCCCATCGTATTTCTTGCATATCATAGAGGAGGGATGCCTCTGCTCCAATTGTGAGTCCATTTTTAAAGGCATATGCACCATCTATAGCCCCTCCAAGGGAGCCTAAAGGGCTATCGTCATTGTAAGAGTCCGTTTCTAAGTCTCCTAAATCAATGAAAGGGGTATAAATATTTAAATCTAGTATTGTGGAGAACATGGGATATGCGTGTAAGAATGCTCCTAAGAGGATAAATGCAATACAAATTATTGTTTTTTTCATACTTAAATCCTTCTATCTTGACACTTTATAGGATTTTTAGTAGCATGTCAACCATAATACAAGGAGCTAGTATGAAAAAAATGTGGTTACGAAACATGATGTATGTGTGCCTTTTACTGTTATTGGCATTTTCGTTAGGAGGGTGTATATCTTTTACCCCTTCACAAGTTTTATATGAAGATGATATTCACGAAGATGGGGTAGGTTATATTTATGGGCGATTTTCAACGCTTCCAATGAAAGAGGGAGGTGTCCCTATTTTGTATAACTCACCTGTGGATGAATTTCTTGAAGATTATTATTTTGGATACCCAAAGTTTTCTCTTGTCATTGGTGATAATGCTTTTTTTTATAATATAAGGGAAGATGAAATGGTACAAGTGATGGCGGTACGTCCAGGAACATATACACTTGATAGTATTGAATATCTCAACTATGAAGAGCCCATAGAGCCTACCGTTGTTGAGTTTGCTAGCTACAACAATGAAATTGTAGTTGGTGAAAATGAGGCCGTCTATATTGGTGATTTTTCAGGCGTACTAGGTAGGAATTATGATAATTATGTGATATGGGAAGTTAATGACCCAGAAAATAATTATGAAAAAACAACGGATGAATTAAAAGAAAAGTATAGCTTTTTAGGGCAGACAGACATTTCTTTTAGTTCTCACATAAACTAATTAAGGAAAGGAATACAATATGAAAACTAATAATAACAGATTTTTATTTATATGTTTTATTTTTTTTCTTGCTATGTTAGTAGGATGTGCTTCTACTGCTACGCAAGAAAGGCTTGTTTCAGAAGAGTATGAACAGGCAGATTTTACACCCGCTGATGGGGATGGATACATGTATGCGCGGCTTTTCAGGACAGAATTTATTGGTGGAAGTGGCGGATTTGGGGATTTTGCTCGTGCTCTCAATGATCTAACTGGGCCAGCTATCAACTATGGTGTAGTTTTGAGAAATGTAAATACAGATGAAAGATTGGGCTTTCTTTTCGAAGCTAGTGCAAATGCATCAATTAAATTGTCTGCTGTACCTCCAGGGACATATAAATTTGATTCTATTGAATTACTAAATCAAGATGGGTTTCTGTCTTTTTTGAGTACCAGTTCTGATGATATAAAAATAGGAACTTCAAATGATGAAAAAGATCCGGATGATCCTGCGAATATATTAGAGGCAGATTTTTTTGCCAATCTGCAAAATTATAATCTGGAATTTTCTGTTAAAGAAAATGAAGTAGTGTATCTAGGGGATTTTATATTAGGGTATTTTTATGATAAGCAGTCAATTGATAACGTGGGTGCCTATGGTACAACGACAACAAATTTTATTCGATTTACATTAGACCCTTATGCCCCATTGGATAGGTTTACAGAAACTACTGAAGCCTTGTATAAAAAGTATCCTTTTATAGAAAATGAGAAATACACTCTCATCTCCAATATGGACAATGTTACCAGATATAATGCATGGGATGATGGGTTCCATGTATATGACTTTATAGGTCAGAAGGTTACTCCAAGTCCGTAGAGGTGTGTAACTAAAAAAGCTACTCTTTTGAGTAGCTTTTTTTATGGTTAATAGTGTCATGTACCTGTTCTGATACGTTCAAATATATTTTCAAACTCATCTTGAAAGATTATACGCGGAACAGGGTACTCTGGGTTTCCTTCTTTACATGCCATTGTGGCAAGAGATGGAATATCCTCGGTTTTTATTTCTTCTATTTTGTTAGGAATATGTACGCTTTTATTAAGGCTTTCTATTGCTATAATAAATTTCTTGGCCTTTTCCTCTTGTGTATCTTTATGTTCACCTACGCCGATATGGTCTGCTAAAAAAGCCAGTTTTTTATATGATTCTTCCCCGTACTGAGCTAATACATATGGTAGCGTTACTGCAATTGCTAACCCATGAGGAATGTTGTATACAGTCCCTAAGGTATGCCCAACTGCATGAGTGTAGCCCACGTATGCACGAGTAAATGCTAGGCCTGCAAGATAGGCTGCTTTTTGCATCTTTTCTCGGGCTTCGATGTCTCCCCCATCTTTAAAAACTTTTGGTAGGTTTTCAAAAATCAATGTTATTGCACCGAGAGCTTGCTTTTTTGTTTTTGGCGTGTTGCTGCGGCCCATAAATGCTTCAACCGCATGAGCTAGCGCATCCAATCCTGTTGTTGCTGTAATATGTGGAGGCAATCCAATTGTAAATTTAGGGTCTAATACTGCTCCAGAAGGAATAAGACTTGGATCTTTAATAGCATATTTTTCATGCGTTTCTGTATTGCATATAACAGCAGCTAATGTAGCCTCGCTTCCAGTACCCGCTGTTGTTGGAATAGCAAATATAGGTGGCACTTTTTTACATATTTTCAATATACCCTTCATCTGATAGGGCTCTGTGTCAGGCTTTGCAATTAGTGCTGCAGCAACCTTTGTGCAATCAATAGGAGAGCCCCCGCCAAGTGCAATAAAAGCACGGCAATTATTTTGTAAATAAAGCTCTGCCGCTTCTTTTGCGTTGGCCTCTGTTGGATTTGGGACAGTTCTATCATATATAAAACATTCTATGCTCACATCCTCCAAGGCGTTAAGGAGAGGGCGCAAAAGCCCAATTTCACTAATACCCTTATCTGTTACGATGCACACTCTCGTTTGGTTTTGTTTTAATAATTGCTTAGCTAATTTTGAAAGAGCTTCCTCTCCTGTAAAAAGTTTCGGTTCTCTCCATGGTAAAAACCACGATACTACATAAATAGCTAGTTGAAAACATCTGTATAATAAAATCCGTATTTCTTCCATGAAAACTCCTGAATTATTAAAATAATAAAACCACCTATGTGCACTATAATGCATGAGGCCTTTAATAGTATAGCACTTTTACATAATTTTGGCTATATATTTTATCTAATGAAGGAGGATGTTGTCAGAGGTCAAGTCTGCTTGCTTTATTTGCTTAAACCGGTGAATAATATCATTCATCGTCAGCTTAGTTTTTTCTTCTTTACCTATATCTAAGATTATTGAGCCTGCATCCATCATTATAAGTCTATTTCCGTAGGCAAGGGCATGGCTCATATTGTGGGTTATCATCATTACAGTAAGGCTATAATCGCTAGCAAATTTTTCTGTAAGCTCCATAACGAGTTTTGCATTTGTGGGGTCCAAGGCCGCCGTGTGCTCGTCAAGTAGTAATAGCTCTGGTTTTGACATAACAGCCATTAAAAGTGTTAACGCTTGCCTCTGCCCTCCAGAAAAGAGCTCAACATTATCTTTTAGCCTATTTTCGAGACCCATGCCTAAAACCTCAAGCTTTGTTTTAAAATAATCTCTCATGGAGTTGTTTAAGCTTATTTTCAAACCCTTATTACCTTTTTTGTGGCAAATAACCATATTATCTTCAAGAGTCATTTTACCTGCTGTTCCTAAAAGAGGATTTTGAAAAATTCTTCCGATATAGCGTGAACGAACATATTCCTTGTCTTTGCTTATATCTCTTGCGTTTTGGCCATTTGATAGTAATATTTTCCCTTCACTTGGGATATGTGTTCCTGCAATAACGTTATACAGAGTTGATTTTCCCGCTCCGTTTGATCCTATTACCGTAATAAAATCGCCTTGATTTATGTGTAAGTCTATATTTGACAGAGCAATATTTTCATCGGGCGTTTCTGGTGCAAAAACCATGCGAATGTTTTCTAATGTAATCATTGCACTCTCCTCGTACTATTTTTCATAACTGATTTAAAGTGTTTTAAAGCGTCGGTTTGGGTAATTATTAAACAAATAATTATGAGTAGTCCTGTAATGAGTTTTAAGTCGTTTGGACTCATATTTATTAAAAACCCATAGCTTCGAGCAAAATACATGAGCATTCGGTAAATTATTGAACCGATAATAACGCGAAAAGTAAGAAGCGCTATTTTATTTGAGCGCAAAACAAATTCGCCTATCATTAATGAAGCAAGGCCTGAAACAACAACGCCAGAACCTGAGCCTACATCGGCAAAACCTTGGTACATTGCAGCCATAGCTCCTGCTAGAGCACTTAAGCCATTTGCAACACAAATGCCAACACCTTTGACGACTTCGGTGTTCATGCCTTGTGATATAACCATCTGGGGGTTTGATCCAAGTGCACCCATGGTAAGTCCAAAGTCGGTGTGAAAAAACAAATCTAATAGTATTTTTACTATAACAACTATAATTACCAATAAAAGTATTGAAGACATTTCTGCACTCATTACAGAGCCAAGTTTTTCACTTACCGAAGTAAAAACTGTTTCGGCCCTGAGTAGGGATATGTTAGCCCTGTTTGACATAATGCGTAAGTTTATTGAATAAAGCATGGTCATGGTTAAAATACCTGCCAAAAGGCCCGGTATTTTAAGTTTTGTGTGTAAAATGGCAGTAACCAATCCAGCCAATAATCCTGTTACAATTGCAAAGAGTATTGCGATTATTGGATTTACACCATTTACGATGAGACTTGCGGCAACACTTGCGCCAAGAGGAAAAGAGCCGTCCACTGTCATGTCGGCAAAATTTAAAATCCTAAATGTAATAAAAACGCCCAATACCATTAGGGCGTAGATTAAACCTTCTGTTAAAATACTGTACATACTATAATTTACCAAATATCAAAGATTATGCATAGAGTCTGGCAAAACCGAGACCTAGTCTCAGTTTTGTCATCCCAATTACTAGATTGTAAATCTTATTTCTCTGTAAGCTTTCCGTTTTCAATTATATAGTTTGCCTGGTCTATGTAAGATTGTGGAATGCTAATACCAGCACCTTTTGCCGCATCTAAATCAAAAAGTAAGTCTGAATCTGTTGGCTCTGTCATAAAACGTACTGGAATATTTTCAGGATTTTCACCGTTTAAGATTTGCACAACCATTTCACCTGTTGCACGTCCTGCTTTATAATAGTTAAAACCTGATGCAATCATGCAACCGCCATTTAATGCTCCTGTTACATCGCTTGAGAAAACAGGCTTTCCTGCATCGTTAAACACTTGTACAAGTGCAGGTAGGGCAGAAAAAACAGTGTTGTCTGTTGTAAGGTAGATACCATCTACTCTGTTTATAATTGATTCAGCAGCTTGTTTTACTTCTGAAGAGTTTGAAATAGATTGCGCTACAAGTTCTATGCCTAACGCTTTACATGCATCTTCTACCATAGTGAGAGAAGAAATAGAGTTCGCTTCGCTGCTTGCATAAATATAACCGAGCGTTTCAATGTTTGCAATTTCTGCAAACATTGCGATGTGTTCAGCTGTAGGTATTGCGTCACTCATACCTGTAACATTCCCTTCGCCCTTATTGATTGAGCTAACCAAGCCTGCACCTACAGGGTCAGTTACTGTTCCAAAAACAACTGGAATATCTTTTAAGGTGTTTGCTAGTGATATCGCTACCGGTGTGGCAATACCTACTGCAACGTCAACCTTTGCGGTTTTATACATGTTTGCAATTTGTGCTGCCGTATTTACATCACCATTTGCATTTTGTAAATCAAATGTAGCATCAAACCCTGCTTCATTCACTACATCAATTATTCCTTGTTCAACCGCATCGAGTGCATCGTGTTGCACTATTTTTGCAATACCGATTTTTACACTCCCATCATCTGTGCTTGAATCTGATGCACCGCCAGCGAAAAGACTTGCACTTATAATCAAGATTGCCGCACTAATAAAACCAATTTTTTTACTCATGTTTATTCTCCTTTTTTTTCGTTACTGTATATAGTAACGTTTCTGTTAATAGTATCATACACTTGAATACTTATTCTGTCAATAGAAATTTTATATATTTATGTATATTTTCAAGAAAAAATACATAAAAAGCCTTGAAATGCTGTTTATAGGGTTGCATGATGTGCAACCCTATTCAAATTCTACCTTGCGCTCTGAAAAAAACTGTGTAATAATTATATCAAGCAAAGGGAGCATGCGATTGTATCTTATCGCACTCATCATTTGCTTCAATTATTATGTGGGCCCACAAAGGGCTAGGAGGCAAAAAATGAAAAAAATTGCATTGATTTCAATTGTATTGGTTTTTGCACTAACTGCTGTTTTTGCAGGAGGCGGGCAAGAAGATTCGGGCGTTAAGATGATTGGTTATGTAAGTAACAACTTTAACGACACATTCCAAACGTACATCAATCAAGCTGCTTTAGATTATGTTGATGCAAATTCACACCTTGAAATGACTCAAGTTGATGCACAAGAAGATGTTATTCGACAACAAGATCTTGTTAACACTCTTATTGCACAAGGTGCTGATGCACTTATCGTTGTTCCTGTAGACACAAGTGCTATGGAACCTATTACAAAAGCTGCACAAGATGCAGGAATTCCTATTTGTTATGTAAACCGAAATCCTTATGCTAACAAGGCTATCCCAGAAGGCGTATACTATGTTGGCTCAGAAGAAATCGTAGCTGGTCAACTTCAAATGAACTTTATTGGTGAAGAAATTGGAGGCGAAGGTGGCGTTGCTATTCTTATGGGAAAACTCGATAATGAAGGCGCAATTAAACGAACAGAAGGCAACGAAGAAGTTATTGCTGAAAAATACCCTAACATAGAAGTTCTTGCAAAAGAAACAGGAAACTGGCAAAGAGACCAAGGAATGGCATTAACAGAAAACTGGATTACTGCTTATGGAAGTGAACTTAGTGCAGTTCTTGCAAATAATGATGAAATGGCACTTGGTGCAGTTGAAGCATTAGCTGCAGCAGGAATTGATATACCTGTAGTTGGTGTAGATGCAATCCCTGATGCTGTTGTGGCAGTAAAAAATGGAACTCTTGATGCTACAGTACTTCAAGATGCAGTTGGACAAGGCGAAGGAAGCACAAAGCTTATCGATATGGTTTTACAAGGTAATGAACCTGCAGATCCTATAACATGGGTTCCTTTTGTGTTGGTTACACCTGAAAATGTTGATGAATACTAGGAAGTAGAAGTTTTCTTTGAGGAAAAGGCTGTTGTAAGGGTGATGTATATCATCATTGCAACTGCCTTTTTTCTTTAGATGCTTTTGGTAAAAATACGATAAACAAACTTACGATAGAATACTTTGGAGACAACATCATGTCAGAAAATGAATATATTTTACAGATGAAAAACATTGTAAAAACATTTCCAGGAGTTCAGGCATTAAGAGGGGTAGAATTTGCTGTAAAAAAAGGGGAAATTCACGCGCTTTTAGGTGAAAATGGAGCGGGAAAATCTACTCTTATGAAGTGTTTGGCGGGGATACACCCTCCGACTTCAGGTGAAATTATTTTTGATGGAAAAAAACTGGGGATATATAATACTGCGCAAGCATTAAAAATGGGAATTTCTATGATTCATCAGGAGTTAAATCCTGTTGTTCACCGCCCAATAATGGAAAATATTTGGCTAGGGCGAGAGCCCCTTAATAAATTTGGCTTGGTTGATCATGATAAGATGTATCAAATGAGCGTAGATGTATTAAAAGATGTTGAGCTTGAAGAAGACCCTAGAGAAGAAATGGGGCAATTAACCGTTGCAAAAATGCAAATGGTTGAAATTGCAAAGGCAATTTCATATGAAGCAAAGCTTATTATTATGGATGAACCGACATCAGCTTTAACAAATAAAGAAGTTCTGCAACTTTTTAAGGTAATGAAACGACTGAAAAGTCTTGGAAAAAGCATTATTTACATTTCTCATAAATTAGATGAAATCTTTGCCATTACAGATAGATTAACTGTTTATAGAGATGGAGAATATATAGGAACAGAAAATACAAGCGATATCACCACTGAAAAAATGATAAATATGATGGTGGGTCGTGATGTTGATGAAATGTTTCCAAAAGTAACGTGCCCTATTGGGGATGTAAAATTGGAGGTAAAAAATCTTTCACATGAAAAATTTTTTAAAGATGTATCTTTTTCACTGAGAAAGGGAGAGATACTCGGTTTCGCAGGGTTGGTAGGTGCTGGTAGGACGGAGGTTATAGAAACTGTTTTTGGGCTAAGAAAAAAAATATCTGGTGAGATATTGATTGAAGGAAAAAAGGTAGATATAACGAACTCACGCGATGCTATTAAGAACAAAATGGCACTTTTAACAGAGGATAGGCGTGCAAGTGGCATTTTCCCAACACTGTCGGTTAAAGACAATATGAGTATGGCAAATCTTTCTTCTTTTTCTTCAAAATTAGGAATGCTTCTTAAAAAAAAGATTGAGGAGTTTTGCTCTTCTTTTGTAAAGAAAATTCAAATCAAAACTCCTAGCATGGAACAGAGGATAATTAATTTAAGTGGTGGAAATCAGCAAAAAGTTCTTGTAGCTAGATGGCTTTTAACTGAGCCCGATATTCTATTTTTAGATGAGCCAACAAGGGGGATTGATGTAGGTGCAAAAGCTGAAATTCATAAAATAGTTACAAAACTCGCAGGAGAAGGAAAATCAATTATTATGATATCCTCTGAATTGCCTGAAGTTTTAGGAATGAGTGATAGAATTGTTGTAATGCATGAAGGAAATGTTACGGCAATTCTTGAAAATAACGAAAAACTAACACAAGAAGTCGTTATGGATTATGCAATTGGCTTTGCAAGTGACCATGAAGATAAAGGATAATGAATGAATTGGCACAAATGGTGCCTCTCCATTCATTTAGGAGTTTGCGTTGCAAACTCAGCATTAAAATGTCGTTTTAGTGTACATAAAACGACTTGAAAAAAGTCAAGTTCAAAAACGGAAGTTTTTTCCTTGACTTTTTATAGGAGGAGTAATGTTAACAAAAAGTAGATCTCTTGAAATAGTAAAAAAATATGCAATTATATTTGTTCTTTTACTAATGGTAATTGTTATAAGTATTTTGCAGCCAGCATTTTTGTCCCGAATAAACATTTTTAATGTTTTAACGCAAGCCTCAATATACGGAATAATGGCACTTGGGATGACCTTTGTAATTGTTGCAAAGGGAATTGATTTATCAGTAGGATCTGTACTTGCCCTAGCCGGGGTAATAGCTGCAAGTTTTGCTCAAACTGCAGATGCGAATGGAAAATATTTTCCTGGTTTAGCTGAAATGCCCCTTATTGTGCCTATTCTTGTGGCATTAATTGTAGCAACTACATGTGGATGCATTAATGGATTTTTAATTGCAAAGACAAAAATACCTGCTTTTATTGCAACTCTTGGGATGACCACTGTTGCAAGGGGATTTGCACTTATTTATACTGAAGGAAAGCCTGTTAGTACACTCATTCCAGAAGTTAGTGCTATTGGGGGGAGAATATTTGATGTTATTCCTGTGCCTGTAATTATATATTTTGTATTTATTGCAATAAGTTGGATACTCCTTAGTAGCACAAGGTTTGGGAAAAGTGTTTATGCGATAGGAGGAAACATTCAGGCAGCTGAAGTATCAGGTGTAAATGTTAGTAAAAATCTTATCATGATCTATGGGTATTGTGGGCTTCTTGCTGGTGTTGCGGCTATTGTTTTTGCTGGTCGTGTAGGTAGTGTGCATCCAGGAGCAGCTACAGGTTATGAGTTAACCGCGATTGCCTCAACTACAATAGGTGGAACCAGTCACTCTGGAGGGATTGGTACTATTTGGGGAGCTTTCGTTGGAGCCCTAATATTGGCTGTGCTTAGGAATGGTTTAACGTTAATGGGAGTTGATGCCTACTGGCAACAAGTTGTAGAGGGCGTTATCATTGTTGGAGCTGTTGTTATTGACATGAGAAAAAATGCGCAAGCAAAATAATATTTTAGAAAGAGAAATAGTATGAAAAAAGTAAGAATTGGCTCAATAGGCCTTGGAAGGCTAGGGCTTCAACATGCAGAAAATATAGCCTCAAAAATTGAACATGCAGAACTTGTTGCTTTGTGTGATATGAATAAAGACTTGTTAGAGAAAACTGCAAATAAACTTAACGTAAAACACCGCTATACAAGCTTTGAAGATATGGTGAACTGTGGTGAGTTAGATGCAGTTGTTATTGCGTCCCCGTCTGCGTTGCACACGAAGCAAATTGCCTGCGCCTTAGATGCTGGGTTACATGTTTTTTCTGAAAAACCACTAGGTGTTACCGTTGAAGAATGTAAGGTTGCAGAAAAAGCGGTTGAAAAAAATCCTGATAAAGTTTTTATGCTTGGATTTATGAGACGATTTGATGAATCGTACATGTATGCAAAGCAAAAAGTAGAAAACGGTGAAATCGGAAACATAATATTGGTTCGCTCATATAGTCAAGACCCTGAAAAATTTATTGACGGAGCCATATCTTTTGCGCCGCATAGTGGGGGGCAGTTTTTAGACATGGCTGTACACGATATTGATCTTGCAAGGTGGTTTACGAACGATGAGCCAGAATCAGTGTATGCAATAGGTGGTTGCTATGCACATGAGGAATTTGGAAAATATAATGACGGTGACAATGTTTCTTGCCTTATAAAGCTTAAAAAAGGTACAATGGTATTTCTTTTTGCAGGGAGAACGGCTCCTCATGGTTATAATGTTGAAACAGAAATTATCGGAACAAAAGGTATTTTGAGAATTGCATCCGTGCCCCAAAAAAATCTCGTTGAAGTGTTAGATTCCCATGGAGTGAGAAAAGAGTGTAGCGAGAATTTTTTAGAGCGCTTTGGACAGTCATATATAAATGAGGTGCAAGAATTTGTTAATTGCATTACCCAAAATAAAAAACCGTTGGTAACAGTATATGACGGTACTAAAGTTTCAGAAATCGCGTACAAGTGTAAAGAATCTTTTGAAAAGGGTGAAATGTTAAGATTTTAGGAAAAATGATGAAATAACCTCCATGGTATTTTATCATTTGCAGATTGAGAGCTTTGCTTTACAGTCTGCTTAATTGCGGCCACCATGTCGAGTTGCAAACGCAGAAGTTTTACAGGAGAAAAAATATGGATAAATTATTACAAATGGTAAAAGAAACACCTACACGGTATTGGCTAGATTCTTGTCACTTAGATGAATTAGATTATGCCATTGACAGAGGCGCAACTGGGGCTACAACTAACCCTGTTATTGCAACTACCGTGCTGGGGCAAGACTTAAAAAGATATGAAGAATTTATTAAAGATACTGTTAAAACAAATAGTACGGCTACCGAAGATGATATTGCATGGCTCACGCTAGAGCATATGGCAATTCTTGGTGCAAAGAAGATAGAAAGCCTTTTTGATCCCTCACAGGGATATGGGCGTATTTCTATTCAAACAAATACAAAGTATTTTAGAGACTCAGAGCGTTTGGTAAAGCAAGCGGTGCACTTCCATGGGCTCGCAAAAAACATCCAAGTAAAAATGCCTATAACAAAGGCTGGAATAAAAGCTTTTGAAGAAGCCACTTATCAGGGTGTTTCTATTAATGCAACGGTTTCATTTTCTGTCGCTCAAGCGGTGGCTGCAGCAGAGGCTGTTGAACGTGGGTTAAAACGACGGGAAAAAGAAGGTTTATCAAATGCTGAGATAAATCCAGTTATTACAATTATGCAAGGTCGCATTGACGATTGGTTAAAAATAGCAGTTCCACGGCAGGATATGATTATTGATCCCCAAGCATATGAGCTAGCTGGTGTTGCCGTCATTAGAAATGCGTATGAAATTTTTAAGAAGAAAGGACTTACATCAAAGATACTTGGTGCCGCATATAGAAACTTATACCATGTGAGTGAACTAATGGGTAGAGATATTCTCCATACAATTCCATACAAATGGCAAGTGTATTATAACAAGTCTCCCATGCAAGTTTGTGACAGCATGAATAAGCCTTTACCAGAGCACATTATGGAAGAATTGGTAAAGCATGCAGAGTTTAAAAAAGCGTATGATGAAAATGGATTGTCTGTTGATGAGTTTGATACATACGGAGCAACGCTGCGAACGTTACAACAATTTAGTGAAGGATATGACGAGCTCATCCGAATAATTCGAAAGTTTCTAATACCGTCTGCATAAGTGACTTTGAGCTTGTTTTTTGCAAAAAGGTTGCACATAGCGCAACCTTTTTGCAATTCTCTCTTGTTTTTTAATTAGCGGTATGTGATAATGAATCCAGATAAACTATAAGAGAGAAAACGAATGAGTAAAGCATTATGCCATGGATTGGAAGTTTTGAAATTTTTATCATCACGAAGATCCGTAGGAGTAACGGAAGTTGCAGATTTTATTAAGGTAAATAAAAGTACCGCTTTTAGGATACTTCAAACTTTGCAGGTTTATAATATGGCAGAGCAAGACTTAAAAACAAATAGGTATAAGCTTGGGCCTGCAATACTAATGATGGCAGACCAATTTTCAAAAAACGCTCACATAATGGGAATTGCAAAGCCTTTTATGTTGGAGTTTGTGGCCGAGACAAAAATGTCTTGTCACCTGTGTATGTTATCAAATGATGAAGTTGTTATGATTGAGCAGTTTGAAGGTAAGTATACTTTTTCAAACAACTCAAGAGTAGGTATTAGGGAACCTTTGCATGCTTCTAGTGTAGGTAAGTGTTTAGTTGCATTTAGCGCTGAGGAAAAAAGGGAAAAAATTGTAAAAAATCACAAATATGATATTTACAATGAAAAAACAATAAAAAATTCGCAAGAGTTTAAACTAGAAATAGAAAAAATTCGCAAGCAAGGGTTTGCGGTTGATAATTTTGAAATAAGTGATAATGTGCGTTGTGTTGCTGTACCCATTTTGGATAAAACAGGAGTTGCTAAATACTCTATGGGTGTGTCTGGGACTATAACGCGGATGACAGATGAGCGGCTTGCGCAGTTAACTTCGGAGTTAAAAAGAATTAGCAAGTCTATAGAAGATGCAATAAAGAGTTATCATTAATTGCGAGGAGAAAATATGTTAATAAAAAAAGGTTTTGAAAACGGCCATAAGCAGGTAACAAGGGAAGATGATGATACAAAAATGCTCATGGACATAGATGCTTATAAAATGGAAGGCGGAAAGACTCTACACTTATGCGAAGATAACAAAGAAATAGCGGTTCTACTTATGGAAGGGAGTGCAGAGTTTTTGTATGAGGGACAAAAGAAGACGGCTCATAGAGATACCTGTTTGAATCCAAATGCTGTTTGCCTACATGTATGTAAAGGGAAACAAATAGAAATCACTGCATTAGATGGGTGTGAGCTGTTTGTTTTAAAAGCTACAAACGAAAAAGATTTTTCTTCTGTGTATTACGAAGGTGAAAAAATACAAAGTGTTGTAACAGGCGAAACAAACTGGGAAGGTTGTGCAAAAAGAAAAGTTGTAACTATCATTGATGATTCAGTGGCACCATATAGCAACTTAGTTTTAGGCGAGATAATCAGTTTTGGAGGGCGTTGGAGTAGTTATACCCCTCACAGCCATCCGCACCCTGAAGTGTATTATTATAAATTTCAACGTCCTGAAGGTTTCGGAGCTGGGTTTATTGGTGATGATGTATATAAAATTGTAGATGGTTCTGCGCTTTGTGTTCCAGGGGATAAGACGCATCCTCAGGTTACTGCTCCAGGGTACGATTTATATTATATATGGGCAATTCGACATTTAGATGGAAATCGTTGGCTAAAGACTAGAGTAGAAGATGAACGCTATAGTTGGCTAAATGCTGAAAAATTATAAAGGTAGGATGAGGAAATGAAGTTGACGGCAGCACAAGCAATAGTGAAATTTTTAGATAATCAGTACATTGACTTTGATGGTGAAGAAACAAAATTTGTTGAAGGGATATTTACTGTTTTTGGTCACGGAATTGTGGTGGGCCTAGGTGAGGCATTGCAAACGGTGAATAAAAATCTAACAGTTTATCAAGGTCGGAATGAGCAAGGAATGGCTCATGTTGCAATGGCTTATGCAAAGCAGCACAACAGGAAAAAAATTATTGCATGTGCAAGCTCAATTGGGCCAGGCAGTGCAAATATGGTAACCGCAGCTGCTTGTGCAACGGTTAATTGTGTTCCATTACTTTTATTTTCTGGTGATACATATGCTACAAGGCAGCCAGATCCTGTTTTGCAACAAGTAGAACAACCAACCGACTTAAATATTACAACAACAGATGCTTTTAAACCAGTAGTAAAATTTTGGGACAGAATAACAAGGGCAGAACAAGTAATGACTGCAATGATTAATGCGATGCGCGTATTAACTGATATGGAAAACACAGGTGCTGTTATGATTGCATTGCCACAAGATGCCCAAGGCGAAGTATTTGATTATCCCGATTCTTTTTTTGAAAAACGAGTTACAAAAATCAAGAGATATAATGCAACAAGCGATGATCTTAGACTCCTTTCAGAGGCAATAAAAAGCGCAAAAAAACCACTGTTTGTTTGTGGCGGGGGAACACGTTATTCCGAAGCAGGCTTCTTTATGCAAGAAATATGTGAAAAACGAAATATCCCATTTGCAGAAACACAAGCAGGCAAAAGTGCCGCAAAAACAAGTAGTCCTATGAACTTAGGGGGCTTGGGAGTAACAGGGAATTTATCTGCAAATGAGTGGGCAAAACAAGCTGACTTAGTTGTTGGGCTCGGAACCCGTTTTAGTGATTTTACTACGGCGAGTAAATCCCTTTATCCAAATGCGAAAGTTATTTCTGTAAATACCAGTCTTTATCATGCAAGTAAAATAGATGCATATGCGGTAAGGGGTGATGTGTTAGAAGTGTTAAAATCTGTAGACACTCTTTTGGGAGATTTTAAGAATGCTGAGGTTGACGTAAAACCTTTGAAAAAAGCTTGGCAGGATGAAATGCAACGGCTTCGTAGTTATTGCTATGACAAAAACTTCAAACCATTAGTGCAAAATGGAAACCCTAATACGATTGCTGAGTTTGCTAGTATGTTTGACAACAATGTTTTGACTCAAACTGAAGCTCTTGCAATATGCATGGACAGTGCTCAAGATGGTATTTCAGTGGGTGCGTCAGGAAGTTTGCCGGGTGATATGCAGAGAATGTGGGAAACTGACAATAAAGACAGTTATAATATGGAATATGGATATTCAACAATGGGATATGAAATAGCAGGCGCACTTGGAGCAAAAATTGCATGTCCAGAAAAAGAAGCATACGCCTTTTGTGGTGATGGCAGCTTCCAAATGTTGCATAGTGAAATGGTCACCTCCCTTCAAGAGGGAATGAAAATAAATGTTTTATTGTTTGATAACTCAGGGTTTGGGTGTATAAATAATCTTCAAACATCAAAGGGCATTGATAGCAATGCAACAGAATTTCGTTATAGAAAAAATAAACTCGATGGAAGCCTTATGAAAGTTGATTATGCAAGAATTGCTGAAGGCTACGGAATGAAAGCATATTCTGTAAAAAATAAAGAAGAGTTAAAACAAGCTCTCCTTGATGCAAAAAAACAAACCATATCGACGCTTATTGATATAAAAGTCTTACCAAAGACAATGACTGATGGATATGGCGCATGGTGGAATACCGGAACTGCAGATATGTCTTCAAGTGATAAAATACAAAAAGAAAGCAGTGAAAATATAGAAGCGAGAAAAAAAGCGAGAAAGTATTAAAAAAGAGTAATAATGAATGCATCGGCACAAATAGTGCCTCTGCATTCATTTAGGAGTTTGCGGTTGCAAACTCAATATTATAGGCCGTTTTCACATGCGTTACAAACGGCTTTAAAAAGTCAAGTTCAAAAATTGATATTTTTCCTTGACTTTTTATAGGAGGAATAATGAAAAATGTAAAACTTGGAATAGCTCCAATCGCTTGGACAAATGATGATCTACCGGACCTTGGTAGTGAAAACACTTTTAAGCAATGCGTAAGTGAAATGGCGCTTGCTGGCTTTGAGGGCTGTGAAATTGGAAACAAGTATCCAAAAGATGTAAACGAGTTAAAACATGAATTGGATATACGAAATTTACAAATCTGTAATGCATGGTTTAGTACATTCTTGACAACAAAGCCGTATGAAGAAACTGAAAAAGGCTTTCGAGAGCATTGTGCAAAGCTACATGCTTTAGGCGCAAAAATTGTGGGTGTGTCTGAACAAGGTCATTCTATTCAAGGAACGGACTTACCTGTATTTGAAAAAAAATACGTATTAAATGATGATGAATGGAAAATGTTGTGTGAAGGTTTAAATAAGCTGGGAAAACTTGCATTAGAAGACTATGACATCTCGCTAACATTTCATCACCACATGGGAACGAGTGTACAAACATTAGCTGAAACCGATAAATTAATGGAAGGAACCGACCCTCAATACGTAAGTTTATTGTTTGACTCAGGGCATTTTGCATACTCAGGTGAAGATCCTGTTGTGGCATTAGAAAAGCATATGTCACGTGTAAAGCATGTTCACTTAAAAGATATTAGAAATGAAAAAGTGCAATGGGTAAAAGAAAACAAAAAGTCTTTTTTAGAAGGCGTAAGAGCAGGAACCTTTACCGTTCCAGGAGACGGGGTAGTAGACTTTCCTAGTATTTTTTCCATATTAGATAAAAACAATTACTGCGGGTGGATGGTAGTTGAAGCAGAGCAAGATCCTGCAATTGCTGATCCCTATACATATGCCCTTATGGCAAAAAAATATATAGATTCATTGTAACGTAAAAAAAATTATTATAAGGTAGGTAAAAAATGGAAACATTAAAACTTTTTATTGGCGGAAAAAACATCGAATCAAAAACGGATAAGTTCACCGATGCTTTTAACCCCACAACAGGCGAAGTAGTTGCAAAGGTGCCATGTTGCACAAAAGATGAAGTGGAAATGGCAATAGCAGCAGCAAAAAAAGCATATCCAGCATGGAGTGATACCCCTGTGATAAAACGAACACAAGTTTTATATAATCTTCGCAACTTGATTGTTAAGCATATGGATGAGCTTACACAACTAGTTGCAGAAGAGCACGGAAAATTTTGGGAAGAAGCACAAGGTGATGTTCTTAAAGCTAAAGAAGGAACCGAACAAGCAATAAGTGCTCCAAATCTTCTTATGGGTGAATCATTAATGGATGTTGCAACCGATATAGATACCGTTACATACAGAGAAAGCATTGGTGTGTTCGCAGGAATTATTCCGTTTAACTTTCCAGCCATGATTCCAATGGGTTGGATGGCACCACTTTGCATTGCATGTGGTAACACAATGGTATTAAAGGCGGCAACAATGACTCCTCGAACAGCATTGCGATTTGCTGAATTGTATAAAGAAGCAGGCCTTCCTGATGGCGTTTTAAATGTTGTTACTTGTAGCAGAAATGAAGCAGAAATCTTTTTAACACATGAGGATATCAAAGGTATTTCATTCGTAGGTTCAACAAGTATCGGTAAACATATTTATGAAGTAGGGGCAAGAAATGGCAAGCGTGTTCAAGCTTTATGTGAAGCAAAAAACCATGCGCTAGTATTAGCTGATGCTCCAATTGAAAGAACTGCAGCTGGAATTATCAACGCTGGATTCGGGTGCGCAGGAGAAAGATGCATGGCCTTACCTGTTGTTGTTGTTGAAGAAAGTGTTGCAGATAAGCTGGTTGCAAAAATTAAAGAATTAGCACAAAATCTAAAGCTTGGGTCTTCTATTGATAAGACAACGCAATTGGGACCTCTTGTTACAGAAAGCCACAAAAAAAGTGTTGAAGATTGGATTCAAAAAGGTGTTGATGAAGGTGCTACAGTGGTATTGGATGGCCGAGGGGTAAAAGTTCCCGGTTATGAAAATGGCTTCTTCCTTGCTCCTACAATTTTTGACAATGTTACAGAAGGTATGAGTATCGGTTCTGATGAAATATTTGGCCCTGTTCTTTGTATAAAGAGAGTAAAGAACTACGAAGAAGGAATAAAGATTATGAATGACAACAAGTTTGCAAACGGGTCTGTTATTTATACACAAAATGGTTATTATGCTCGGCGTTTTACAAAAGAAACACACGGTGGTATGGTTGGAATAAATGTAGGTATTCCTGTTCCTGCAGGCTTTTTCAGTTTTTCAGGGCATAAAGACTCCTTCTTTGGGGATCTACACTGCTTAGGAAAAGATGGAATGAAGTTCTATACCGAAACAAAAGCGGTAACGACTAAGTGGTTTGATGAAGAAGAAATGAAAAAAACAAATGTTTCAACATGGGATGGAACAATTTAAGATTATCCGTTATATAAAGAGCAAGCAAGCCCGACAGAGGAGTCGGGCTTGTTTAAAAAGGAGGAACACGATGGTTAAAGTAGGTATTGCAGGTTTAGGGAGAATTGGAAAAATACACCTAGCAAATATACAACAAAGAGTTAGTGGTATGGAGGTTGTTGCGGCAGCAGAACCATTTTTAAATGATGAGATGATTGCCTTTGCACAAAATCATGGGGTCACAAATATTTCAAAAGACTATAAAGACTTAATCAAAGATGCAAACATTGATGCAATCATTATTTGTTCATCCACTGATACACACGCCATTATTTCATTGGAGGCAATTGCAGCAGGAAAGCATGTATTCTGTGAAAAGCCAGTTGACAATTCATTAACACAGATTCAAAAGGTTATGGACGCTGTCGAAAAAACTGAACTAAAATTTCAAGTAGGCTTTAATCGGCGCTTTGACCACAACTTTTTAGCAATTAGAAAAGCTGTGATGGATGGAACAATTGGGGACCCTCATGTAATTAAAATTACATCCCGAGACCCAGAACCGCCAAATCCTGCATATATTAAAGTTAGTGGAGGGATGTTCATGGATATGACAATTCACGATTTTGATATGGCTCGCTATTTAGCTAATGCAGAAGTTGAAGAGATTTATGTTGCAAGTGCTGTTTTGGTTGACCCTGCAATTGGTGAGCAAGGGGATGTAGACACTGCCATTATTACTATGAAAATGAATAATGGCGCGCTTGCAGTAATTGATAATAGTAGGCGAGCAGCTTATGGGTATGACCAAAGGGCTGAGGCTTTTGGAAATAAAGGAATGGTAAAAAGTGAAAATGACACACTGTCTACTGTTTCATTTGCAGGTGAAAAGGGCGTTGTAGGTGAAAAGCCATTGTTCTTCTTCTTAGAACGATATATGGATAGCTTTGCAACTGAAATGCAATATTTTGAAGAAAGTATTAGAGAAAACAAACCTGTAATTGTTGGGGCTCATGATGGGTTGCAATCAGTTTTAATAGCAAAGGCGGCAAAAATGTCTGTTGAGCAAAATAGGGCTATTAAACTTTCAGAAGTTGTATTTGATTAATACTTTGTAAATAACTTGGTGGTGAAAGATGACTTCTAAAATCCTTTCATCACCAAAACGCATAATGTATATTGATAACAGGCCCATATTTTTGATTTCACATTTCTACTTGACTTAAAAGCCACTATTATATTACAGTACAATATGAAAAAAGAGAGTATATGAGAGAGAGAATTGTACGTATTTGTATGACCATATTAGGTGTGGCTGTTTCTGGCTTATCGGTAGGAATATTTAAACATATCCAATTTGGTACAGACCCATTTCAAAGCTTTATTAATGGTATATACAATGTTATTCCTATCAGCTTTGGAGTTTTATACAGTATCATTAATGCGATTTTATTACTTATAGTGTTTTTTGTAAAAAAACACTATATAGGCTTTGGAACTATTATAAACCTATTTTTTGTAGGTTACATAATTGAGTTCACACTTAGCGCCTTACAAGTGATTCTTCCCAATCCAGATATGCTTTCCAGAATTATTTTGCTAGCAATTGTATTTGTTGTTTTTTGTGCAGCTGCAGCTCTTTATATTACAGCAGATTTGGGTGTATCCCCCTATGATGCAATATCACTCATCATGGCGGATAAAAAAGTTGCCAAATTTCAATATTGTAGAATTGCAACAGACATTGTTTGTGTTGTTCTAGGTTTGCTTTTAGGAGCAGTAGTGGGAGTGGGAACGGTCATGACTGCCTTTTTGATGGGGCCATTTGTTGCTTTTTTTAGAAATCACATAACCGACCCTCTATTAGCAAAAGTTAAGAATTAGTTATATGCTTTTAAGTTTAGCCCTCACGCTTTTAGTAGGCATGCTACTGGGAGAAATATTCAAAAAAATTCACCTACCACCATTATTGGGGATGATTATTGCAGGCCTTAGTATTGGTCCTTATGCTTTAAATCTCCTTGATGAAAAATTTCTATCAATCTCTCCTGACTTACGCGAAATTGCACTAATAATAATACTTATGAGAGCTGGGCTAACCCTTAGTATTGATGATTTAAGGAAAGTTGGAAGGCCTGCAATATTAATGAGTTTTATTCCGGCGATACTAGAGATAGGCGCTATGATAATCTTTGCACCGAAATTTTTTGGAGTCAGTGTTATTGATGCGGCCCTTATGGGTACTGTCGTTGCAGCGGTATCTCCCGCAGTGATAGTTCCAAAAATGATTACAATTATTAAAGAGGGTTATGGCACAAAAAAAGCAATCCCTCAAATGATACTTGCAAGCGCAACCATTGATGATGTTTTTGTCATTATTCTTTTTTCAAGCTTATTATCTTTATCACAAGGCTCTTCGGTCTCTTTAGTGAGTATTGCAACAATTCCGGTATCAATTATTGCAGGAATTGTTTTCGGTGTTGTTTTAGGAGTAGCACTTACATTACTCTTCAAAAAAATACACCTACGAGACAGCAAAAAGGTTCTTGTATTGTTATCACTTGGCTTTACGCTATTAGTCCTTGAAAGCGTACTTGAAAATACTATTCCGTTTTCAGCCCTTATTGCGATTATGTTTTTGGGAATAGTACTAAGAGTAAAACAGCAAAACGTAGCAATGCGCATGTCGGATAAGTTTTCAAAGCTATGGGTTTTTGCAGAAATTGTATTATTTGTGCTTGTTGGGGCAAGTGTAAATATGAGTTATGCATTACAAGAGGGCGTTGGCGCCCTAGGTTTAATTTTTTTGATTATTATTTTTCGAATGTTTGGTGTTTGCCTTTGCCTGCTTAAAACTCCATTTACAAACAGTGAAAGGCTTTTTTGCATGATTGCATATATTCCAAAAGCTACTGTTCAAGCCGCTATTGGCAGAATACCATTAATGGTGGGGCTTTCTTCCGGTGATATCATCCTGACGGTAGCGGTTCTTTCAATATTAATTACAGCTCCATTGGGTTCAATACTTATTGAGTATACGTATAAAAAGCTATTACGGAGATAAAAAAAGTGGGCTTATTTTCATAAACCCACTGTATTATTTTTTTTCTATTGCTGAATGGTAATAGCTAGGCCAAAAGTAAGCTGTTTCCAGTCATTATCAATATAGCCGAGCTCTTCGTTATGTACTGAAAAGTCTAACTTAAGATTTCCGAGATAAACTCCAATCCCCCCAGATGGGAACAACTGATTCATCCCTACTCGAAGGGCAATTGTTTCAAATAAAACAACCTCTGTACCCACAGCTAAATCCAGTAAAGGATCTCTATAAAGTGTTCCTTTTTCTGCCTTATCAATAAGTTGCAAAAAGTCTTTGTAGTTTGCATAAACTGCAGAATGAGAGATTATATTACCGGTAAGTTTTTCGAGCGGTATATCAACACTTGCACCTAACCCCAATTGGGAGTCAATTATGCTATATTCAAATCCCGTAGATCCATCAGCGTCTGCTATTTTGCTAAGTGAACTATAGGTATTAGTCCACACAGGTGAATATGCATCTTGCCATACAAGGGCAACGTTCAACATGTCAAGAAATTTATACTGCAAGCCAACATCAAGACCAAATCCAAAAGAGACTGCTGCTGGAATAACCGAAAAGGCAAAACTAGTATCGCTTTGATATAAGGTTTTTAAGTCGTCTTGATATGCTACAGAGAACTGGCTAATACCGCGGCCAGAAACCCCAACTGATATGGTTCCCAAAAGACCTAAATCGAGTGGCACTGCATATCCTAAAAAAACATCAGTATTGAAGTCTGTTGTTAGCACCATTGGCAATGTTAAGCTGTCTTCAAGATTTGGTATTGAATTAATATCATCTTGAGTGAAACCAGTAAGGTCTTCAAAGTTGTCAGGAATGTCAAAGCTAAGAAGCTCTCCATCTAGATTAAGCTTAGCAGATATACTAATTGTATTTGCAAAGCCCCAGCCAAAATTATTTTTTATTGCACCAAAGGTTAATGGGCCTCCAATCTTTGAGGATACGTTAAAACCATCCTCTCCTATAGTGTTATTAACATCATTATAAAGAGACTCATATTCGCTAAGTGCTTCTTCGCCAGTTGTTGGTCGGGTCCCACTGGTTCCGTCAGTAACCATGTTTGTTATTTCAGCAATGTTAAAAAGGTCTCCACCTGCAACCATTGAGATAATTGGCGGCCATAAATTTTTGTCCCCAGTTAAACCAATTGCTGCTGGGTTAGAAAACAGAGAATAAAAGCTCTCAGTGTCGGTATAATAACTTGCCCCCATACTGAGTGATCGAACATCAACAGGCTCAATTCGCTCAATTACTTGTGTAAAAGATGGTATTGCTATAAGAATTAAGCATAGCAAAAGCAAAACTTTCTTTGAATGTTTCATAAAGAACCTCATAAGTTTAAAAAATAATTATATATGAAAATACATCATATATCCAAAATATACTTACTCCAAGTATATATCTTTTTTATAGAAAAAACAACTATTTTCTAATTATTATAGTTTATTATTTTGAAGAAAGGCATGTGCACTTGCGTACGGGCGCTTTTTTGTGCTACACTGCAAGCATGAAAAAACTTCCACAATCAAAACAAGATGTGCAGATTGTAGCACTTGATCTAGATGACACATTATTAAAGCATGATGTGACAATTTCAGATTTTACAGTATCAATTATACAAGAACTTATTAAAAGAAGCGTGTACGTCATGCTTTGCTCTGGGCGCAGTGATAATGCAATGCTTCCCTATGTGCGGCAAATGGATATTGCAGGAAGTGAATACGGTAGATACATGGTTACACAAAACGGAACGAATATACTTGATTTACACACTCGCACATCTATATATTCACACCAATTAGACTATGATATTGCATCTCATGTGCATAATGCCGTCGAAGAGTATGGTCTAGCGATGCATGTATATGATACGAATGGTATTTTTACAAGTAAACACACTGAGTGGAGTGAGAGGGATGTTCAACTTAGTGGATTAAAAAAAGAATTAGTTTCTGACTATAAGGAGCTCTTAAAAAAAGGATTTCCAAAAATCGTGATTCCAGGTGCCCCAGATGTGCTAAAAAAATTAGAATCAAGGCTAAAAAGTGAAATAGGCGACAGAAGTGTCATATTTACGAGTAAACCATTTTTTTTAGAAGTGTTACCAAAAGATGCAGGAAAAGGAGAGGCTCTTGTGTGGTTGGCAAACAAGCTCAATATTCCCATAGAAAAGGTAATGGCTTTTGGTGACAGCATGAATGATGAATCTATGATGAAGCTCACAGGAAAAAGCGTTGCAATGATAAATGGGCTCGACCATATAAAAGATATTGCTGTTTACAACACCGAGTTTTCTAACGATGAAGATGGCGTTGCAAAGTTTTTAGAAAAGTTTGTTTTGTAAGTTGTACGAGTGGTTTTTCTATTAGAGGAACTTCTAGAATAACAGAAAATATACTTCTTAAAGAATATTGTGTGTATATTTTTTTTAGGAAGCTTTTTTTATACTTTAAACTATTTTATTTTTTTAGTATACTATTATCATGCAACAAGCAATACCTTTAAACACCGAATCTTCACCTGAAGCGGTTATTGAATTATTATTTAAGTTAAAACTCAAAGACGTAATGGAAACAAATGTCATTACTATCCCACCAAGCATGACAATGCGAGAGGCTCAGCTTTTAATGAAAGAAAAGTGCGTAACGGGAGTCCCTGTGATGATTAACAAAAAACTTGGTGGCATAATCTCTATGGACGATATTGTTAATGCCTTTGATAAGGGAACTATTGATGAGCCGTGTGAAAATCACATGACGCGAAACACCATTGTATTGCAAGAAAATATGCCTATCTCTTTTGCAGTCACCTATTTTAACAAATACAAGTTTGGACGATTTCCAGTACTAAACAGTAAAAATAAGCTTGTTGGAATTGTTACTACGAGTGATGTTATTGCGGCCCTTTTGGTTGCCATGAACTCAGAGGTTGAAAGGCTTGAAAAAGAAACTCAAGAGGCCTTAAAGCAAGAGCCTCATCGTGTCATGGAATTTAAGACAGAGCCATTTAATTTTGAAACTGCAGGTCTTGCATCAACTGAAATAAAAAAAACATTGCGTTCAATGAATGTAGACCCTGCAATTGCGCGGCGCGCAGGAATTGCAAGCTACGAGCTTGAAATAAATCAAGTTGTGCATTCTGAAGGCGGTATCATGCGTTATTACATTACGGGTGATAAGCTTGTGATTGAAGCTATGGACATAGGACCCGGCATTCCCGATATAGAAAAAGCATTAACCGAAGGTTTTTCAACGGCAACAGAGCGAGTGCGCTCTCTTGGTTTTGGTGCAGGAATGGGTATCCCAAACACAAAGCGCGTGTCAGACGATTTTTCTCTTGAATCAGAAATGGGAAAAGGAACCACGGTACATGCAACATTCAATTTAAAAGGTGCAGAAGAATAAAATATTCTTTTTTCTGAAGTACTTAAGGAGATATGCCATGAAACTTTCCGAGATAGCGACAAAGCTAGCTTTAAAAGCAGTTTTTGACGACTACAATGACGTCGATATATGCAGTGCATACACGGGCGATTTATTGAGTGATGTAATGGGTCATGGAGGAGATGAATGTGTCATCATTACCATTCAAGCCCACAAAAACACATTGGCTGTTGCAACTCTAAAAGATTCTCCTGCCATTATCTTGTGTAATAATCGACCTGTTCCAGATGATATGATTGAGTCTGCAAAAGAGGAAGGTGTTGCATTGTTTGTAACTAAAGAAAACCAATTTACTGTATCAGGGAAACTCTATGCCTTGTTGGAAAGCTGATTTCCATTTACATTCTTGCCTTTCTCCCTGCGGAGATTTATTAATGTCTCCTTCTGTTATTGTAAAAGCGCTTAAAGAGAGGGGAGTGCAAATTGCAGCACTTACCGACCATAATTCAGCATTAAACTGTCCTTCATTTTCCCACCACTGTAAAAAAGCAGGAATTGCAGCTCTTTTTGGAATGGAAGTGCAAACTATGGAAGAAGTACATGTATTGACCTTGTTTTCTTCGCTTGATGTAGCACTGCAATTTAGTGATGAGATTTATGAACTTCTCCCACCTGTTATGAATAATCCAGAAAAAACTGGTGACCAAGTGTATGTTGATGAGCAAGATGATATTATTGGAGAAGTAGAAAAATTTTTAGTAATATCCTGTGATTATAGCATTGATGACCTTGCAAAGAGGGTGCATGAACTCGGTGGTATTGTAATCCCTGCACATGTCGACCGCTCATCTTTTTCTTTAACAAGCCAATTAGGCTTTGTCCCAGAGGGCGATTGGGATGCTTTAGAAGTGGTGAGGTTGCCACCTACTAGTGTTGACTGGATTGATGGGAAGCAACATCACAAGGCCATAGACACGCTAGGTTATCCATTAACAACATCTTCTGATGCACATTATGTAGAGCATGTTGGGCGCCGCCCCTTTGATTTAGACTTTGCAGACAGTCCCCTGCATGGCGAAGGTGGAATACTGAATGATGATGGAAGTGTAAATATACAGACTCTTAAAAAGGCCTTGCAACGAAGACCTACTTAGCTATTTAGTAACAAAATCACCCATCTTATTGAAAGAATTTCATAATGATGGTATATTTATATAAGACAAAAAAATGGTTTAAAACCAAAAGGAATATACATATGAGTAAACCATTATTGAGCATTACTGACCTTAGTGTTGGGATAGCCGATAAAAAAATATTAGAAAATTTAAATCTTAGAGTAAACGCTGGTGAAGTTCACGTAATTATGGGGCGTAATGGGAGAGGGAAATCGACCTTGTTTTCTGCCATAGTTGGTAATCCAGTATTTGATATTACAAATGGGAAAATTGAATTTGACGGTGAAGATATTACTACGGCAAAAGCCGATGAAAGAGCGAGAAAGGGTATCTTTTTATCATTTCAAACGCCAGTAGAAATACCTGGTATTACGCTTGGGGATTTTATTCGCTCAGCACAAGGATCTGTAACGGGAGAAATGAAAAATGTTTTTTCATTTAGAAAGGCGTTAAAGGCAAAAATGGATGTGCTTAACATGGACGAATCTTATGCAGATCGTGATTTAAATGTGGGCTTTTCTGGTGGTGAAAAGAAAAAAGCAGAAATTTTACAAATGCTTATGTTAAATCCAAAGCTAGCACTCCTAGATGAAACAGACTCTGGGCTGGATGTTGATGCAATTCAAAACGTTTCAGAAGGCATTAAAGCATATCAAACAAATGAAAACAGCATTGTAATAATTACTCATAATGCAAAACTCTTGGAAAAACTCCCAGTAGATTTTGTGCATATTTTAGATGATGGCAAAATAATTCAAACAGGTAACAAGGATTTAGGTTTAGAAATTGTAGCCCGAGGTTTTTCTGCTCAAGCGCAAAGTGAGGCCTAAGGTGAGTGACAATACCGAAAAAACCTTCATAGAAGATATAGACAGAAGTGTTTACGATGTAATAGATTATGCAAAGCCCGCTCTTGCACTCGATTCAGGTTTAACCGAAGAAGTGGTACGAAAAATTTCAAAAGAAAAAAATGACCCTGAATGGATGACCGAGTTTCGCTTAAAAGCATTAAAACAGTATTTAGACACACCTCTTCCAAACTGGGGAGCCCCTTTAGATGGTTTGAATATGGATAACATTGTAACTTATGTTCGCCCCGACACTAGTATGAAAGAGTCGTGGGAAGAAGTTCCTTCAGAAATAAAAAATACCTTTGAGCGCCTCGGAATTCCTGAAGCAGAGCGAACAAGTCTTGCAGGTGTTGGAGCCCAGTACGACTCTGAAGTTGTGTACCATAATGTTCAAAAAGAAGTTGAAGAGCAAGGCGTTGTATATACCGATATGGAAAGCGCCCTTAATGGCCCCTATGCTGATAAAGTTAAAGAGCATTTTATGAAGCTTGTTCCTATTACAGATCATAAGTTTGCAGCACTACATGGCGCCGTGTGGTCGGGAGGTTCTTTTGTATATGTTCCACCAGGAGTACATGTAGAAGTACCTCTTCAATCATATTTTAGGTTAAATGCTGCGGGTGCGGGGCAATTTGAACATACACTTATTATTGTTGATAAGGGAGCCTCTCTTCACTTTATTGAAGGTTGCTCAGCTCCTAAACATAATGTTACAAACTTACATGCTGGTTGTGTAGAACTCTTTGTTGAAGAAGGCGCTCGTCTTCGTTATTCAACAATAGAAAACTGGTCTAAAAATATGTATAACTTAAACACCAAGCGCTCGTTAATAAAAAAAGACGGTATAATGGAATGGGTGAGTGGTTCTTTTGGGTCACACACTTCATACCTTTATCCAATGACCGTACTACAAGGTGAAAACTCACGCATGGAATACACTGGGATTACCTTTGCAAGTAATGGGCAAAACTTGGATACCGGTGTAAAGGTTGTTCATAATGCAGAGAATACATCCTCTCACCTTTTTGCGAAATCAATTTCACGAGATGGTGGTGCATCAACTTTTAGAAGTGAAGTAACCGTAAGTGCAAAGGCAAAAAAAAGTAAATCATCAACATCATGTGAATCTCTTATGCTTGATAGTAAGTCACGCAGTGATACAGTACCTGTATTAAATATTCATTGTGATGATGTAAGCATAGGCCATGAAGCAAAAATAGGACAAATTAGCGATGAAGTTATTTTTTATTTGATGAGCCGCGGAATAAAAGAAGAAGATGCTAAAGCAATGGTTGTTGGAGGGTTTGCAGAACCTATTGCAAAGCAATTACCACTTGAGTATGCAGTTGAAATGAATAACTTAATCCACCTTGAGATGCAAGGAACAATAGGGTAAGGGGGATAAGATGAGTACAATGACTACGGTAAATACACTTCCTGTTCCAACATGGAATCATCTCGGCGTAAATGGAGCTCGTGTTCCACCCTTTCCAACTCTTCAAGAGCGAAAGGCATTTGATTTGCAAATTGCACTACCTTTAAGCGTTGAGTTTAAAGAACTCGCCTTTGCGAATCGTGGGGATGATGCACTCGAAGAGTATGTATATCAAAATAAAAATGCACAAATATCTATAAACATTGGAAATGACGTAAAGGAGCCTTTGCATATGCGTGCACGGCTTACAAAGGAAACACCTTTATTAGTTGAGAGTGTTCATATTAATGTAGAAGAAAACTGCGATGCAAAGCTTTTTCATCTGATAAGCTCTGAAAAAGAATCAAAAGCATTTTATGCTGGTCTTTTAAAAGTGCATGCGGAAAAAAATGCTACGGTTCACATTACCATAGCGCAGCTTTTTGATGAGTCAGTAAACGATTGGTCACAACTTGTTATTGAAACAGATGAAGGCGCTCATGTTGAAGTAGTGCGTGTGTTATTGGGAGCAGAAAATAGGATTAATGCTGTTCGTGCCTGTTTGGAGGGAAACAATTCCAACTTTGCACTTGACACATACTACAATGTTAAAGATAATAATAGTATAGATGTAAATGACGTTGTTGTTCACATAGGAACAAATACCACAAGCAATATGTATTTTGGTGGGATTCTTGATGGCAATGGCAGTAAGATTTATAGAGGTACCATTGACTTTCGAAAGGGTGCTGTAAAATCTATCGGCAAAGAGATTGACGATGTATTATTAATGAGCCCAACGGTTCATAATAAAACATGCCCCCTTATTTTGTGTGGTGAAGAAAGTGTTGCAGGCGAGCATGCTGCAACAATTGGACGCTTTAATGATGAACAGCTATTTTATCTTTGCTCGAGAGGCTTAACCGTTGAGCAGGCAAAACAACTTTTGGTAGATGCAAAACTTCACAATGTAGTGAGTAAAATTCAAGATGAAACATTACAAGAAGCAGTGAGGCAGTTTGCCAAAGAAGGATGATGACGAATGAATAAGGTATCTAAAGATTTTCCAACCTTATTAGAAACTGAAAATGGAAAGCGCCTCGTATACCTTGATAATGGGGCAACTACTCATAAACCAATGTCAGTAATTGAAGCGGTAAAATTGTATTATGAAACATCTAATGCTAATCCTCATAGGGGGGTGTACGAGCTTTCTGCACGTGCTACCACAATACATGAAAACGCCCGATTAAAAGTAAAAACATTTATAAATGCATCAAAAGATAGAGAAATAATATTTACAAAGGGTGCAACTGAAGCTTTAAATATAATTGCGTATAGCTATGGAATGGCATTTTTAAAGCCAGGAGATGAAATCATAGTGTATGCAGCAGAGCATCATGCAAACTTTGTAACATGGCAGCGCGTTGCACAAGTTACTGGAGCAACTATTCACTACGTGCACCCTGATTCAAATGGACATTTTGACTTAAACGAATACGAACAAAAACTCTCAGCAAAAACAAAAGTTGTGGCAGTAGCAGAGGTTTCAAATGTTTTGGGTGTAAGAACCCCTGTTGAAAAAATAACTGAAATGGCACATGCTGTAGGGGCTGTTGTAGTTCTTGATTGTGCTCAAAGTATTCCACACATGAAAATAGATGTGCAGGCTATGAATGTAGACTTTATTGCCTTTTCGGCCCATAAAATGTATGGCCCTATGGGAATAGGCGCCCTCTATGGTAAAGAAGCTTTGCTAGAAAAAATGCCCCCATTTTTATACGGTGGGGATATGATTGCAGGAGTGCATGAATCTGGAAGTGAATATGCAGGTTTACCTGAAAAATTTGAAGGTGGAACTCAAAACATTGCAGGTGAGGCTGGTCTTATTGCAGCAATTGATTATATTGAAAACATTGGATGGGAAAAAATTGTAGAACATGAAAAACAATTGATGACTCGATTATTAACAGGTATGGCGGCCCTAGATTTTATAGACATATACGGCGACACACGAGCAGAATATAAAACAGGTGTTATTGCATTTAATGTAAAAGATGTTCATCCACATGATACAGCAAGTATTTTAGATATGGATGGAATTGCTGTTAGAGCAGGGCATCACTGTGCACAGCCTCTTATGGATCATTTACAAATAAATTCATGTTGTAGGGCAAGCCTAGGTATCTATAATGTAGAAGCCGATGTTGATTGCTTTTTAGAAAGCCTTCCTAAAATACGAGGAGTAATGGGGCTATGAACCTAGACACAATATATACACAGTTAATTACAGAAAACAGCCGATCTCAAAGGCATAGAAGACCCATAAACCCCGCCACCTTTTGTAAAAGAGGAAACAACCCTACGTGTGGCGATGATATTACACTTTGTGTGCGCATCCACGAAGGTATTTTAGACGATATTGGATTTGAAGGTGTTGGATGCGCCATTTCACAAGCCTCAGTGACAATGATGATAGACCTTGTAAAAGGCAAAACAATTCAAGAAGCAAAAGAAATTGTTGAAATTTTCATTCATATGATTACGGGAAAAGAGCTTTCAGAAGATGAGCTCGATAGGCTCGAAGATGTGCAAGCCTTGTCAGGTATTTCTAAAATGCCTGCGCGTGTAAAATGTGCTGTTTTGGCTTGGAGAACTTTGCAAGATGAATTAGAACGATTAGGGGACTAAATGACAGTAATTGAAGCAATTATCTTAGGCTTGTTACAGGGCCTTACAGAGTTTTTACCCGTATCAAGTTCGGGGCATTTAGTGGTGGCTCAAAAACTTTTTGGATTACAAGATATACCTACGTTATACAATGTGTTTTTGCATCTTGCAACATTGCTCGCAGTAATACTATTTTTTCGAAAGCAAATTCTTGATCTTGTTTTAGTTTTATATAGATGGGTATTTAGAAAGGCTGCAGAAACGGCTTCGGCAAATAAAGGCTTGGTTTCGCATGCTAATACATTGCTTGAAGAAAAAGCAAAGAGACAAACAATACTAGCTCTGATTTTTGCTACTATCGTAACGGGAATAATGGGCTTAGGAATTAGTACCATTTTGCCAGATTTACCTATAGTGTTTGTGTATTGTGGCTTTTTGGCTACGGCAATTGTTTTAATTCTTTCGAGTAGACTTGCACCAAATATAAATAAAGATGAAAGACAGTTAAACTATGTTACACCAATACAGGGCCTTGTAATAGGCTTTGTGCAAGGCATAGGTGTTTTTCCTGGCATCTCACGCTCTGGCATAACAATTTCTGGTGGAATTATTTTTGGGGTAAACAGAAATGTCGCAGGCGAATTTTCATTTTTGCTTTCGATTCCTGCCATCCTTGGAGCTTTTTTATTAGAGCTTAGAGACTTGGAAGGAGTAGCATCGACAATAGGTTTTTTACCAGTTTTTATAGGTTGTATAGCAGCATTTATCTCAGGCTTTTTTGCGCTATCTTTTTTAATGAAGCTTATCAAAAAAGGTAAACTTGAATATTTTGCATACTACTTAATTCCACTTGCAATTATAGGCTTGGTATTCTTTAGATAATCCATACAACACCAATATTTTTTTCTCACCAATGTTTGCAATGATAGTTTTTTTGCTGATTGTCTCTTTTTTTGTGTGTAACAAAGAAAAATAGGCGTAAAAAGACTATTTAAGTCCTAGAATTTTGCAAATTTTTTAAAAAAAAAGCAAAAAAAACAAAAAATGAGCCATTTGGCACATGCGCAGAATTTTTTTTTATGATAAAATGGCAGCATTTATATAAACTGTTTTTATGAGTTTTAAAGGACTCTGAGGGACAATGTATTACTCTATTATGATGGAGGATCATATGAGATTAAAATTTTTAGGCATTATACTTATTGTAAGTGCATTATTTTTTGTGGCATGCCCGCAACCGGAAACACCGGAAGCACCAACTTTTCCGGCTATAGAGATTCTGCCAGTTACTATTGGGGATGTGAGCTTTGTAAACTTTAAAGGAGAGCCCCTTACATCTAGTACAAGTCCGACTCTTAGCTTTGTGCAAGGTAAAGTTAATGCTATTGATAGTTCTGTTTCGTATTTAAGTGGAGGGTGGAATTCTAACGTTTTTTCGCTTACCTCTTCTAATACTATAGACGGACATAATTGGAATGACTTTAAAAAACAAATACAAAAAAATTCTTCTGCGGAAATTGTATATTCTGTAGATGACTTTTTCCCCGACAATGTAGTTGTTTCTGTTATTTCACAGGTGAGTGCTGGCAATATAAAATTTGTGAACATTGATGGCGAGTTATTGGAAGGCTACTTACTAGAAGATACCATTACAAAAATTAACGCACTTGCATCCTCTGAGGATGAGACCTTAATAGAAAAAATGTTTACTGATGCGTGGGATGTAACAACTGCAGATATTACCCTTAGTGATAGTGATACAGAACCATCACTTGGAGATTGGACAAAGTTAAAAGAGGGCGTAAATGCACTTAGTACAGAGGATGTACGAGTGCGCTTTAATGATAAAGACACAGAAAACGTAGAAATAGAAGTTACCGATGAAATAAAGATTGGAAAAATAAGCTTAGTAAATCTTGCAGGTGAGCCTTTAGTGGATACAGCTAGTATAGAAATAGTTACTGCAAAAATTACAGACCCTCTAAACACAAACTTTGCAAGCCTTTTTGCATTGCCGTGGGATATTGCCTATTCAGACTACATACCACAAGAAAGCATGGTTTCTATAAATGCATGGAATACCTTTGTAGAAAATGTAAAGGCAATGAACGACGCTAATATTATAGAAATAAGCATAGACGATAGCGATAAAGAAAACGTTATAGTAACCGTAAACAA
>CAYJLT010000003.1:22204-40001 GCA_964371295.1 uncultured Treponemataceae bacterium | reverse complement strand
CATTGTTAATTATTAATTATACATATTTGTACTACCTTAGAAAACAGTACGTGTCGCAACTAAAACGTGGAAACAAGTACGAAAAATTGCGCCCTGTAATTGGCATAAACTTTGTAAAAGAAAACGTACTAAAAAAGCGCAAAGATTACCACAATTGGTACGTACTTGCAAATGCAAAAGACCACACCGATGTACTTGATAGGGACATAACGGTGCATTTTATAGAGCTTTCAAAGCTGCAAAGAGAAAACAGTAGTTTAGCCAGTTGGGTAGAATTTTTCAAAAAAGCAAATGGCTTTGAAACAAAAAAAGATATAGAACCCTTGTTAAAAAGGAGTAGTCAAATGAGAGAGGCATATGTAAGATATAAAAACTGTACGCAAGAAGAGGCACTTTTTTTAGAAGCAATGCGCGTACAGCGGTGGGATTCTGATCCACGGTTTAGAGAAAAAGAATTTATTGCTAAAGGTGAAAAAAAAGGACTACGCAAAGGTCTAAAACAAGGAGCGCGAGCAGCAAAGCTCGAAATAGCAAAAAATGCATTGAAAGAAGGACTTGATGTTTCTACTGTTTTAAAGATTTCAGGTCTTTCAGAAGAAGAAATAAAAGCAATTACCTAATCTTCAAAATAATCCCAACAATTGCAATTGTTACCAGTGATTGAATAATAACAAATTTTACCAAAACTTGTGTTGGTGACCATCCACGTGTTTTTTTCATGTGGTCATGCAGAGGAAATCGAACATTTTTAAAAATGTGTATCTTAAAAGCTCGTAACAGTGCAAGTTTTAAAAGACCCATCCCCCCATTTAAGAAAATAACAGAAGACGTTGCAAAAATTAAAAAGGGATTTCCGCTAATCATTACGCAAACACCAATAAAAAACCCTAGTGCACGGCTTCCTGCATCGCCCATTAAAACCTTGCTAGGAAAGGCATTGTGCCATAAGTAGCCCATTAAAACACCAATAAGTGCAAAAATAATAATTGCCCAAGAAGCTCCCTCTGCAAGGTGTGGTACTAAAAGGTAGGCAGCAATATCACGATGCCCAAGCACAAAGTATAATAAGACACCCATGGTTAAAAGCGCTACTAACACAAGGGCGCTTGAAAGGCCATCAATACCATCGGTGCAGTTTGTGGTGTTAATTGATGCCCAAAGTAAAATAGTAGAAAACGTTATATAAATCCAAGGTGACACGGCAAAGGTTTCTGCCACAAAGGGAATCCAAAATGAAACAGAACCACTATGTAAAAAGGGCTCGCTGAGATAATAAAGAAACACAGAGGCCGTTATCGAAATAATTAAATCTAAAAGACCTTTTTTTAGCTCACTCCATTCTTTAGTGCTACGATCATCCAAAAAGCCTGTTAGCATAGTAAGCCATGTAAGTACTAAAATAATTGTTTGCTGCAAGGTTACAGGGGCGCATAATAGCGCTACAATAACAAAAAGGGTAATAAAAACAACACCACTTCCAGTGGGCTTTCCTTTTGCAACTTCTGCCCCTTCTGTAAATGCTCTTCCTCTATCTGTGGGAAGATATTTATAAAAACGGGGAAGGAAAAAACCCGTAATAAAAAACCCTACAAAAAGTGCTATTCCAATAAGAACTGCATAGGATTGTAATAAGCGACCTGGCCCAAAAAAATCTAGAATATATGAAGCTGCATAGTACAACATAAAGAACCCCTTTAGTTTATTAAAGGTATAGTATATCATAGTTTAAGAGTAATATAAAGTGCTTTTTGCTTGTGTTTTTTTATTATATACATTATACTTTTCAAATGAAAAGAATCTTTTTACTGTCTTTGAGTTTGTTGATGGCAACCTTTTTGTTTTCAGAAATAAATCCTTCTGTTGCTGCTTTGAGAGACACAATGTACAATGATGCTTTAAATCATGAGGCAGTTTTGGTGGAGTATGATAAAGCTGTTAGTGAAATAGAGACTAGCTTGACTGGGTATGACCTCTATGTTGCACTTTCAAGATGTGAATACTACGTAGGAAGAAGCTATTTTTACGGAGAAAAAAATGATTTAGCTGGGGAGCGATATGACAAAGGTCTTGAGTATGCTCAAAAAGCTTTAGACATACGCGAGGATGAAGAAGCTCTCTTAATGTACGCAGAAAACCTTTCACAAAACTGCGCAGTAAAGCCAACTTCTTACGCAATTGCAAATGGTTTAAGAATTGGGGGATATGCAAAAGACGCCCTAAAGATAAATGAAAAAAATGGAGCTGCTCTATATTTACTTTCAGCACAACACATTTATGCGCCAAGCCCCTTTCACAACCACAGAAAAGGTATAAAAGAAATGAATGAAATTCTTGAACTACCAAATGTGGTAATCGAAAAAGATGATAATTTTAACCTCACAAGTGCAATCGCATATGGGCACATTGAACGAAAAGAATACGACGAAGCTCTCCCCTGGATAGAAAAGGCTCTAAAAGTGTATCCAAATAACTTTTTTGCATTAGACCTAAAACAACAGATTTTAAAAAATAGGTAAAATATATGACTACACTTTATGCTGTTTTTTTAGCCATTATCGCCTGCGCTGGTTTTTACTTTTTTACGCTTGCCCTAATAAATATGGTTTGGATGAAAAAGGAAACAAAATCTGCCGATCTAACGGAGGGACCTTTTGTTTCGGTGCTAGTTCCTGCGCGAGATGAAGAAATTCATATTGGCCCTTGTGTTGAATCATTAATGAACCAAACATACAAGAATTATGAAGTTCTTGTCATAGATGACAACTCTACCGATAAAACACCTGAAATCTTAGCAGCAATAAAAAAACGCTATCCTGAAAAATTACACCTACATAAAGGGGCCCCTCTTGAAAAAGGATGGAGAGGTAAACCCTTTGCATTGAAGCAGTTATGTGAGCATGCAAAAGGGGAACTTTTTTTATTTACCGATGCAGACACCGTACATTCGTCTCGCTCAATTTCTATAGCTGTTACAAATATGCAGTACCACAAAGTTGACTTTTTATCGGGCTATATAAAACAACGCTTAGTAAGTTTTGGAGAAAAAATCACCGTTCCACTTATGTACATATTAAGTTTTTTTATCTTGCCGCTTTGGGTTTGTAAGTGGGGAAAATCACCAATTTTGGCAGCTGCAGTTGGGCAATATATTTGTGTAAAGGCTGACCCCTTTTTAGCAGCAGGCGGCTTTGACCAGGTAAAAAATGTTACTACAGAAGATGTATATCTTGCACGTTCAATGAAAAAGCATGGAGCAAAAACAGTTTTTGTGGATTTAAAAGAAGCGGCAATTTGCAGAATGTACTATTCATATAAGGATTGTGTAACGGGAATAGGAAAAAATATTTTTGATTTTTTGGGTAAAAACAACTTTATTCTTGTACTAGCCGTTTTTGGAGTGCTTTCATTTTTAACGATTCCCCCGTTTTATACCATTTTTTTAACGGCTCAAGCTGTTATTACACAAGAAGTTGACTTGCTTGTGTTTTTAGCATATTGGGCAAATACCCTTTTTATGTTTTTTGGCTGGCTTATTGTTTTTTTTAGTCAGGGTTTACGTAAAAGGTATACATTTTTTTACTCAATAATTTTTGTGAATCTATTGTACGTAGCCATTAATTCGTGGTGGCGCTCTATATCAAAAAAAGGGCATGAATGGAAAGGCCGAATAGTTCATTAATACAGTAATAAGGGATAAGTTTTGTAAAAATGCCATACAGAAAAGGTAGACCAATAATAGAAAAAAGCATTCTTTTTAGAATAGCTTGTGTCCTCACGTTTTATCCTATTTTGATTATTGGATACATAGTGTATTATGTTTTATATCGTTCTTCAATTTTTGGTAGAACAAAGCTTAAAAAAACGAGAAAAGCAGTTTTAGTGGCAAACCATACTACCTTTTTAGACCCGCTTTTAATAAGTGCTGTTGTGTATCCGCGCTGCACCTATCACACAATGTTAGAAGAAACCGTACTTTCACCTTTTTTAGGAACCTTTACACGCCTTTTAGGTGGCGCACCTCTTCCTATGGGAATGCGAGCCTTACATAATCTTCCCTCAGAATGTGATAGGGGGTTTAAGTTTAGAAGATATGTGCACTTTTACCCCGAAGGAGAATGCTTTCTTCATAATCAAGATATTAAACCCTTTCACCCTGGAGCTTTTTTAGTTGCTGCGGAATTAAATATTCCAGTGTTTCCACTTGTAACTGTTTTTAACGTGCGAAAAAATGGAAAAAAACCAAAAATAAATTTATATGTTCTAGACCCCATTTACCCTGAAGCGTTTGGCTGTGTTGATAAAGAAACAGGAAAAGCCAATTTTAAAGCCGTGCGCCGATTTGCAGAGCACGTAAGAGGGGTTATGCGAGAGGAAATTGAAAAAAAAGGTGGAACAAATAAGTTTTATAAAGGCCAATTGGAACGAATTGCAGGCATTAATGGGTAAAGAGGAACTAAATGAAAAACTTACTATTATCTAAATCAAACGACCCATTTTTTAATCTTGCTCTTGAAAACTATATTTTTTCAAACATAGAAAAAGAGCAAATCAAACCTACTCTCTATCTTTGGTGTAATAGCGATGTTGTAGTTGTTGGGCGGTTTCAAAATCCTTGGAAAGAATGTAATCTTGATAAAATGGAAAAAGATAAAGTTTCACTTATGCGCCGTGATACAGGCGGGGGTGCTGTCTTTCATGATGTGCACAATCTTTGTTTTACCTTTGTTGGCTCAATAACAGAAAGCAATTACAGGGTAAAAAATTCAATGCTTGTTTGTACGGCATTAGCTTCCCTTGGCATTATAGCAGAGCCATCTGGGAGAAATGATATTATTGTAAACGGAGCAAAAATTTCAGGGGCTGCATTTCGAGAAAAAGACGGTAAGTATATTCATCATGGAACCGTATTAATAGGGACCGATTTAACAAGGCTTTCACATTATTTAAACCCAGATGAAAAAAAACTTGTTTCAAAAGGCATTCAGTCTGTTCGTTCTCGCGTAACAAATCTTGCCACAATTGACTCAACAATAACTGTAGATAGGGTAAAAAACGCACTTTTTGCAGTCTTTACGCAAGAAAAAAATATACAAGACACAGAAGTACAAAATATAGACATTGATTTTTTAGAGCAAATGGATGCTTTAAACGCTGAATACGAAAGGCTACGAAGTTGGGATTGGCGCTATGGAAAGTCTCCTGAGTTTACCCATAACATTGAAGGCCGCTTTGACTGGGGTGGAATTGAAATATCTTTGCTTGTAAAGAATGCTGTCTTGGAAGATTTTTCCGTATATTCGGATGCATTAGATGTTGTATATATACAAAAAATAAGAGAAAGCATTGACTCTCTATGCGCAAAACCATATGAAACATCCCTATTAAAAGAGGCTCTTATTAAAGACGGATTTGATGATGTTGCTACTTTGTGTTAATGTCTCTTGTCAAGAACGCAATATAATCGTAAAATAGAATATGGCAAAGAAAAAAACAGGCTCTGTTGTTTTTAAATGTTCTTCGTGTTCGCATTCTCAACCAAGGTGGCTTGGTCGTTGCCCAGAGTGTGGAGAGTGGAATAGTTTTGTAGAGCACCTTGTAGGCAGCAATGCTCTTTCCCCAACATTTGGCGGTGCAGGAGGAATTGTTGTAAAACAAAAACCTGTTCCACTTTCAACCGTTGATCCCTTAGAAGGTAGCCGCTTTTTAACAGGGATTGGTGAGTTCGACAGGGTTTTAGGCGGGGGTGCAATGAAGCCTTCTGTTGTCCTTGTTGGCGGCGAGCCCGGAATTGGAAAGTCAACCCTTATGTTGCAAGCTGCAGAGGCAATGAGTGGGAAAGAAGGAAGAGTACTCTATGTTTCAGGAGAAGAATCCGCTGCACAAATTCGAGTTAGAGCTGACCGTCTACAATTGCAAACAAATAATATTGAAATTTTATGCACTACAAGGCTTGAAGATATTGAAGATGCCTTGAATGCATTAAAGCCCATTGTTGTATTTATAGACTCTATTCAAACAGTATATTCTGCTGAGGCAGGAAATATTCCAGGAACGGTAAATCAGCTCAAGTATTGCTCTTCAGATTTATCTGCATGGGCCAAGGAACATGCAGCCGTTCTTTTTATGAGCGCGCATGTAACAAAAGATGGCAATATTGCGGGTCCTAAGGCTCTTGAGCACCTTGTGGATACGGTTATTTCTTTTGAGCAAAATAATGATAGAATTCGATTTTTACGGGCACAAAAAAATAGATTTGGTTCTGTAGATGAAATAGGAATTTTTACTATGACAGAAACAGGGCTTATTCCTGTTGACGATCCATCGACACTATTTATTATTCAGCGCGAAGGTGGCCTTCCTGCTGGTGTTGCAGTAGTGCCTGTTTTTGAAGGGAGTCGTGTGTTTTTAGTTGAAATACAAGCTTTAACGGTGCCTGCAAAATCGAGTGTAACACGCGTTTATTCTGATAAAATAGATTCGGCTCGTGTTAGCCGTGTTGCAGCCGTTTTAGAAAAAAGAACCGGCTTGCAATTTAGCGATCAAGACCTTTATATTAATGTAGCCGGGGGCGTAAGACTTACCGAAAGTGCAATAGATGCTGGCCTTTGTGCCGCACTCTATTCAGCTCGTACAGACCTGGCCCTTCCTGAAAAAACAGCAATTACTGGCGAATTAAGCTTAGCTGGCGAAATACGCCCAGTAAATAGGTTAAAACAACGCATAAAGGCTTCAATTTCGATGGGGTTTACAACTGTTTTTTCTCCAGAAAAAGCTGAGGGAGTCGTAGAAGTCAAAGATATAAAGGCTTTAGTGAAAATGATTTTCTCAAAAAAATAATTAAATGCTACTTTTTGTTGTTGCGAAGTTTCTTTTGTTCTTGTATAATTAATATAGGGTGCGAAAGGAGAGGCGTTTGTGAAAGCACGAAATAAGCTATTCCAATATGTGGGCGATACCCCAATAATTCCACTATCGTTTAAGATACTTGGGGTGTTTTCATGCCTTCTTTTGTTGTCAAATTTTACCACAAATATTATTAACATCCTATTAAACCAACATGAAATTATTTCCCTTACAAACGATATTATGGTGGGTCAATTAAAAGACCTGTACTCTGCTTCATCAAATCAGTATGAAATTTATGGCTTTTCATTGGATAGACAAAGCACCGATGAAACCCTTGAACAAGTTGCAGAGCGCGGGTTCACGAAAGAAAATACTTTGGCAATTGCAGTTGATGCCGTTGGGCAAGTGTTTTTTTCTGTTGCTGCCTCTGGAGAGGAGTATGAGACCTTTCCAGATATGGATGCGGTAAAACTATTGCGTGATGGAAAAGACAGAGGCATGCTTGAAGGCTCTCTTTCCTTTATGTCTGAAAAGGGAGAGTATTTTGGTGTATATAAATACCATGAGGATTGGGATTACTTTATAATATGGGCTGAACTACGCTCTGAGGTAGAGGCGGCCTCTTTAAGAGTTTTTGGTCTTATTGCCCTCATTATTATTGGTCTTATTGCTATCTTCTTGTGGGTAGGCCTTGTAATTTTCTCACGCATGCTTGCTCCAATTAAAAAAATGATTAAAAGCTTGTATAAAATGCAAGAAAGTCAGAACCTTACACTCCTTGATTTAGAAGGGGCATCAAATGATGATATTTCATATTTAGGAGCATCTTTCAATGCCTTATCATCAACAATAAATAACATTTTAATGATTTTCCAAAAGTTTGTATCGAGGGATTTAGTTGATAAAGCATACGAAGATGGAATAATACATCTTGATGGACACCAACAAGATCTTACAATTATGTTTTCTGATATTAGACGATTTACGTTTATGACGGAAGTAATGGGAAATGATATTATCAATCTATTAAATATTCACTATGATAGCGCAATCCGAGTAATATATCAGCACGGGGGCATAATTGGCTCAATTATTGGAGATGCACTTCTTGCAGTATATGGTATTTCTCGGCAGGACGAAAATAAATCTGTTGAATCTTTGAGGGCTGCGTGGAAACTTATTGAAGAAACAAATGATTTGCGCGCAAAACTAGTCGAAAGAAGAGACTATATATTAAAAACAAGAGAATTAACTAAAGTTGAAGAAAATGTTTTTAGTGCTGTTTTACTTGATATAGGGGTGGGGCTTGATGGAGGAAATGTTTTTTATGGCAACATAGGCTCAATTGACCACATGACAAACACCGTTATTGGAGATAATGTAAATTCAGCATCAAGGCTTGAAGGTTTAACGAGAATCTACAGTCTTCCTATCATTGTTTCACAATATGTAAAAGAAGAAGTCGAAAGAGACACAACGGAATATCGATTTGTAGAAATTGACACAGTTCAAGTTAAAGGAAAAACACACGGCAAAAAAATATTTACACCTATAGATTTATCAAAGGTTGATGATAAAGAACTTGAAAGGTATGACCTTTTTGAAAAGGCACTACACTTATATTATGGTGGTGAGTGGGAAAAAGCAAAGAGGTTGTTTTCAAGCACAAAGCTAGATGTAGCAAAAGTCTTTGTTGAAAGAATTACAACAGCAGGAAAAACCCCAAGGGGATGGAAGGGCATATGGACAATGGAAACAAAATAAGGATTAATAGGCCAGAAGTAAAGCTTTTTTTACATAATGATTTACTTCCATCCAATATTGAGGCACCAACAAAATACAATCTTACTGAAGAATATGCTAAAACACGTTCAAAAAAAGTATCGTTTGCTGCCACAGTGTTGGTTTTATGTATTATTATCGTTGCAGCTTTGATGTTTGGGCTAGTAAGCTTTTTGCAAGAAAGAAATGATACATTAGAGGTGGACATCGAGGTTTTTAATGATTTAAATTTGAAAAACCTTTTAGATGTTGTTAGCCGGACGCAAGCCTCTCTTGATAACGCGTCGCAGCAAAAAAATCAGTTAGAGCTAGAGCTTTCAACAAAGCTAGCACAAGCAAAGCTAAAACGAGACTCAGAGACACAATTGCTCAACTCCCTTAATTTAGATGATTTGGAAAAAATAAATGAGCGAAATGCTATAAATAGGGAGTATGAAAATTCTGTGGCAAGTTTAAATGCAGAATATCAACCACAAATAGCAGTATTAGAAGGGCAAATGGAAGATTACACCGCTCAGCTTGCGTCGTTTGATAGCACAAATGTTGAGTTAGCACAAGAGCAAGAGGCAGCTATCAATAGTCAAAGACAAGCTTTTGAACTAGAAAAGCAAGCCCTTATAGAAAATTATGATACGCTCGTTGCCGATTTAGTTGCAGAGCTTGAAGCTTTGCAAGCGCAGCAACTTGAAACACAAGCGCAAGCACTTTCCGTTTTGTCCAGCCAACATGAAGAAGAATTGAATGTCTTCGACCCTGTTTTTTATGATGAAAAAGCAAATTCCGTTGTACGAGCCTATCTTTCAAGTCCAGGAAGAGCAGAAGAAAATGTAGAGGTTGAAAGCTATTCATTTTCATCGAGAAATTACTCCCTTCCTCTAAAAGACGATGCAACAAGGACAAGTTTTGAAACCATGCTTTTAGATATAAACAATGAGTATGCCGATTTTAATTATGTTGCAGATATTGCTTCAACAGTACCATGGGCTAATTCTCTTAATGAATACATTGATGCTCTTGCAAACATGGCAAATAAAATAGGGGATGATATTATTTCTTCTAGTGTGGATATTTTTATTGCTCAAGATGTGGCATTAGAAGAAAGCAAAAGGGTGCTAGAAGAAAAAGAGCAAGAAGTAATGAGTGCATTAGCGCAAAATGAAGCTACTTTAGTAGAACGTGACGGGCTTCAACTCAAACTTGATGCATTGCAAAGTGAATTTAATGTTGTTCAAGACAAGGTTTTAGAGTATGAAAACTTGATGCATGGGTATGCTGAGCGGGAAGTTGAGTATGCGCAAATGGTTTCTTCCCTAGATGCCCGGGCTAGGCAAAATGGTGACGCTGGCTACATTTTAAATGTTGCAAATGATGAGCGCATTTCGGTGTATATTTCACCACTGTTTATTGATTCTGTACAAGAGGGAACAAGAGCCTTTGTGTTTCGCTCGGGTAATCTAGTTGGCATGGTAAGCTTGCACAGAAATGAGGAAACCTTTTATGCAAAGGCAGATGAGGGTATAGCTGAATTATTACGGGCAAACGATGTTCTTTTACTTGAATTAATACAATAGGGTTGAAAGGAGACAAATATGAAAAAAGCGGTTTTTATAGTTTTGTTATGCAGTTTATGCGTGTCTGTGGTGTTTTCAAATACATGGAATTTATCAGAAGAAAGTGGGAGTACACTGCTAGAGGATGAAACAGGAAAGGCAGTTGAGCTTTTTAGTAGTACACGAATAACAACAGAAGAAGTTGATACGATAAGCACAGTTCTTGATACAATTTGGGCTATACCGGGCTTAAATGGAACGCGTGGAAGAGTTACTATTGAACCCGGAGATTATTATCATTTTATTTTATATCCAGACTCGTTTATATACAATGGAATTGAATTTAAAGATTATATGCTTTCTGGGCTTTCTTTTAGATATGAGTCAGCGTTGTTTTATGATATTACACTCAAGGTGGGGGATTTTTTACCGCGGTCAAGTGGTGCATATGTCTCTCCGAATGATTTTTTAGAGCAACTGTATTCAGTATATATTTTACCAGAGCTATATGTGCAAGGCGATGTTTTACTACAAAGAATTGAACGCTTAGAAAATGCCTTAATGGCAATTTCAAAAAAGGGCTTATTTTCAAAATCTTCAGAGGTAAAAGACGAAATTGTGATAGCCGTTGTGTTGCTTCATAATGAGAACCCAAACATTACAATAAAAGAAGCTACAGATGTACTTAAAGAGCAGGGGCTTGATGCTTCAAAAAAGGATGTGGAAGCAGTTTTTATGGTTTATTTAGGAAAATTTGAATAGAGATATTCTGTTAAGAAAGCCGTTTTCAAAAAAGAAAATGGCTTTCTTTATATAAGTGGTGTTATAATGTTAAATTTTTCTTGACAAAATAGAGTGTGAGGGATTATCCTATTAGTAAGGATTATTGCATAGGTTTATGTTTCAAAAAGGAGTAGAGTCAACATGAAAATCAAGGTAAGGCATAATATATCAATCCACACACTAGGGCAGTTGCTTGTATCAATTATGGATAAAAAATTTAACGTAAGTGTAGATAAAACTCCCCTTACGGCACCTTTCATTGCCCTTGCAAACCACTGTTCTGATTACGATGTCTTTTTTTTGGCAAAAACATTACGGTTCCCTTATTATTTTGTTATGAGCGACCATGTGGCGAGTATTCCAATTGCAGGCAAAGCTGTAGATTTTTTGGTTGCACCTATTCCAATCACTAAGAGTAGCAAAATGGATATACAGGCAATACGAGGAATAACTGAATGCATAAAACAGGGAGGAAGCGTTTGCATTTTTCCCGAAGGAAATAAAAGTTGTGCTGGGGATATGTCGTATATTCAACCATCCATAGTAAAGCTTGTAAAAAACCTTGGAGTCCCTCTCATAATATATAACATAATTGGGGCATACCTTTCAAACCCGAGATGGGCCTTAAATAAAAAGCGATCAGGGAAAGTTTATGTAAAAATTGCAAAAGTTCTTTCGGTAGAAGAGATTAATAAAATGCCTTTAGAGGATCTGTATAAGCTAGTAGTAAGCCAACTAAATGTAAGTGCTTATGATATTCAAGATGCTAATCCAATACTGTATAAAGGCAACAGATTGGCAGAAGGTTTTGAGCACATGTTTTATCGGTGCCCAAAATGCATGGCTGTTTCGACTATAAAATCACATGGGTCAACAATTACGTGTGCTAAATGCCAAGAACAATGGGAGTACACTGAAGAAGGGTATCTTATTGGAAATTATTTTAAGCGCTTAAATGATTGGGATTCGTGGCAAAAAAAAGTGCTTAAGGAAATGGACTTTGACTCAATGAAAGATGATGAAGCTCTGCTCGAGGACAGCCCGTGGAGTATAGCGCAAAAAATCACATCATATAAAAGCAAAAAACTTGGCGTTTTTACATCGAGGCTTTACAAAAAAAGATTAGTGCTGGAAAGTGTTGAAGGCAAAGAAAGCATCGAAATTTTGGTGGACAACATTAGGGGAATGGCTTTAGAGGGGAAAAATGGCATCCAAATTACCACAAAACAAGGTGTTACCTACCGCTTTGGAAACAAAACATGTTTAAGTGGCATAAAATATTTACATTATATTTGGGCCCTTCTAAAACAAGAAATGCTATATTGATTTTTGCATTATAGTTTCGTGTTTGACACTTATGCTAAGGAAAGATATAATGACATATAGATTATTTTAGAGGAGCAATGAGTATGTACAAAAATCTTAATGAGCTTAGAGCTTATAAAAGTTTACAGTCTTTTAAAAACGCTGTATGTTTAAAAAAAGAGCTTTCAGCAGAGCGTGTAAAAAAATACCAAATAAGAATGGCAGAGGGACTTACATATAATTATGCGGCAAAAGCTGTTAATGATGAAATATTAAAAACACTACAAAACCTTGCTGATGAAGCAAAAGTTTGTGAAAAATTTGAAAAAATTCTAAGTGGTGAAGAAATGAATACTGGTGAAAACAGAAAAGTGTTGCACCATTTAACCCGCGGACAGCTTTCATCCGATGTATTGTTTGAAGGTGAAAACTTACGTTCTTTTTATAAAGGAGAGCAAGAAAAGTTTTCTATCTTTGCAGAAAAAATTCATGCAGAAAACAGATTTACTACGGTTGTGCAAATTGGAATTGGGGGCTCTGATCTTGGCCCTAGGGCAATGTACCTTGCTTTAGAACAATGGGCAATAAAAAATAGTTGCTTAAAAATGAGTGCGCGTTTTATTTCAAATGTAGACCCTGACGATGGCGCGGGAGTTTTGAGTGAAGTTGATTTGCCAAAAACACTTTTTATTCTTGTTTCAAAAAGTGGTACAACGCAGGAAACATTGGCAAATGAACTTTTTGTAAAAGATATTTTAAAAAAAGCTGGGCTTGATGCGTCAAAACAAATGCTTGCAGTTACATCAAAACAGAGCCCGCTCGCAAATAACCCAGATTATCTAGAATCATTTTATATTGATGATTTTATTGGTGGGCGCTATTCTTCAACCTCTGCTGTTGGAGGCGTTATATTGTCGTTAGCTTTTGGAGGCGATGTTTTTGCACAATTTTTAGAAGGTGCTACAGAGGCAGATAAAACTGCTCAGAACTGTGATATGCATAAAAATCCTTCTCTGTTAGATGCCCTTATTGGGGTATATGAGAGAAATGTATTGGGCTTTGGAACAACTGCGATTCTACCATATAGCCAAGCATTAAATCGGTTTCCAGCTCACTTACAGCAAGCCGATATGGAATCAAATGGAAAGCAAGTAAACAGAAGTGGTGAGAGTATTAATTATTCAACAGGGCCTGTAATTTTTGGTGAGCCAGGCACAAATGGGCAACATTCTTTTTATCAACTCCTCCATCAAGGAACAGATATAGGGCCATTGCAGTTTGTTGGGTTTCTTGATAGCCAACGGGGACAAGATGTGGTAGTAGATGGATCAACCAGTCAAAAAAAACTTTGTGCCAATCTTGCAGCTCAAATTGTTGCCTTTGCCTGCGGAAAAGAAGATGTAAATAAAAATAAAAATTTCCCTGGAGAAAGACCCTCAAGTGTAATATATGGTAAAGAACTAAATCCAAGAACACTAGGCGCCCTGTTAGCCCACTTTGAAAATAAGATTATGTTTCAAGGTTTTTTATGGAATATTAATTCTTTTGACCAAGAAGGGGTTCAACTTGGGAAGCTTCTTGCAAATAAAGTTTTGAAAGGCGACACAGAGGGAGCTCTAACAGCGTATGCGGAGCTTTTTGGGATTAAAAACTAAATAAAGCATGTTTAAAAAAGGGCAAAACAACATGGTTTTGCTCTTTTTTATGCTTGACAGAAAATAAATAAGGTATATACTATAGAATAGTTTAAAATAAGCTGATATAAAACCTAGGATAAAAGTAGAATGAAAATTATTATTGTCGGGGCGGGGTTTACTGGTACAAGACTTGCGCGGCGTTTAATAAGCGAGCGGAATGATGTTGTTCTCATTGATAATGACGAAGAAATAGTCCGCCACGCTTCAAATAGGCTTGATTGCATGGTAATGCAAGCTTCTGGAAATAGTTTAACTACCTTGGAAGCGGCCGGAATTGCAAAAACCGATGCCTTTGTTGCAGTAACCAATTCTGATGAATTAAATATGATAATGTGCTCTTTGGTGGAATCCGTATATCCTGGGATTATAAAAATTGCACGTGTTCGAAATTTTGAATACTATAATACGTCAGCACAAACAGCAAAAAAACCCTATGGTATAGACTTCATGGTTTACCCAGACTTGGAAGCAGCAAGTGAAATTGTAACTGCCGTTGAACATGGAGCTATCACTGATGTTGTAGAGTTTGATAGTTCTGATTATGAGTTAACATCGATATATATAGAAGAGGGAAGCTGCTTTGCTGGCTGTTCTGTTTTAGATGTAAGAAAAACAACATCAACACCTTTTTTATTTGCTTTTGTTGAAAAAGAGGGAAAGAGCTTTTTCCCATCTGGTGCGGCAATATTATACCCAGGCGATCGAATAGGTGTTCTTGTTCATAAAGACAATCTTTCTGACATACTAAATTTGTGTGGAACTGAGAGAAACGTGATAAAAAAAATTGCGCTTGTTGGAGCTGGCAAAATAGGAACCATTGTAGCTGAACAATTACTAAAAAATAAATTTAATGATAAAAAAGATATGTTTGGGGTGCGTAAAAAGATTAGCAACGAATTTATCATTATTGATTCTGATAAAGAAAAAGCCAAGGATGCTTCTGCAAATTTCCCAATGGCAAATGTTTTTCACGCAGACATAACCGATGAAAGCTTTATAGAGGAAGAAAATCTAAGCTCGTTTGACCTTGTTATTGCTGCAACGAGAAATCATGAATTAAATATGATTGCATCAGCATATATGAAAACGCTTGGTGTGAGTAAAACGGTTTGTCTTGTGCAAAGTGGTAATTATGCTGCAATTGGACGCGATATTGGCATTGATGTTGCGATACCAATAAAAGATGCTGTTATTGATAGTATTTTAACGCATCTTAGAGGAAAAAGCGTAAAAGGAATCCATACAGTTACTGACGGGAAGCTTGAGTTAATCGAAATAGTTCTTCCTGAAGATTGCCCTATCATTGGCACAAAATTAAGCGATTTTTCAGACTTGTCCGCATTTATTGTATTGTTAGTAAAAGAAAAAGGTAAGGATAAATTTTCTATACCAACAGGTGATGCTGTTTTTAATGAAGGAGATGCTTTGATATTTTTAGTTCAGCCAGAAAATATTTTTGACGTTCTTGGTGTATTTGGGGTAGGAATGTGATAACAATTTCACTGTTACGCCTTATTTCGATGATTCTTATGATTATTGCTTTTACCATGTTGCTGCCTCTTGGGGTTGCAATAAATGTAGAAGAGCACCATGTGGTGGATGCCTTTCTTTTACCCATAAATGCATGCTGGATTTTTGGATCACTTGTGCTAATAATTACAAGAAAGCACCAGTTTAAACTTTCTCAACGAAGCGGCTTTGTTGCCGTTGCTTTATCATGGACTTTTGCGAGTCTTCTTGGAGCAATCCCTTTTATGATTTCCGGGTGCATCCCATCTTTTGCCGACGCTTTTTTTGAAAGTGCGTCAGGTTATACGACAACAGGAGCATCGATTCTTACTGAACTAGAAAGTTTGCCTAGAAGTATCAATCTTTGGAGGATGCAAATGCACTGGCTTGGTGGAATGGGTATTGTTGCGTTGACTGTTGCACTTTTGCCTCTTCTTGGGGTAGGTGGTTTTCAGCTTATCAAAGCGGAAACGACAGGGCCAGAAAAGGGAAAAATTACTCCTAAAATAACTATGACTGCAAAAATTCTGTGGTTCATTTATTTAGGCTTTACGGTGGTGCAAACTATTTTATTAATGATAGCTGGAATGGATTTTGTTGACGCAATCGGGCATACCTTTGCAACATTAGGGACGGGAGGCTTTAGCTCTCTAAATTCCAGTGTTGGAGGTTTTGACTCAGCTGCAATTGACTGGATTATTATTGTGTTCATGCTTTTGGCAGGGATTAACTTTAGTTTGTATTATCATTTAATAATAGGAAACGGGCGAGAATTTATTCAAAATACAGAATTAAAAGCATATTTGCTAATTATTTTGGTGGCTGTTGTAGGGATTGCAGTTTTTATTTTTCCCACCTATGGCTCTATACTAGAAGCTTTGCGCTATGCATCTTTTCAAGTGGTTTCGATTACAACTACTACAGGCTTTGTTACAGCTGATTATTCTCTATGGCATCCTTTTGCACAAATGATTATATTTTTTCTTATGTTTATTGGTGGATGTACTGGTTCGACAGGCGGTAGTATAAAGGTATTACGATGGGTTATTCTTTCAAAGCAGTTGGGAATAGAAATTAAACGAATGCTCCACCCTCACGGAATTTTTAGTATTCAATTAAACAATAGAGTTGGAAGAAAAGATATTGTATACAGTGTAGCAGGTTTTCTTTCTTTGTATTTTACTCTTGTAGTTATTACTTCTATGGTTGCAGCTTTAAACGGAGCAGATCTTGTAACTTCGTATACTGCAGGACTAGCCTTGGTTGGGAATATAGGACCTGGCTTTGGCGCCGTGGGACCTGTTGGAAATTATTCTTTTTTCCATCCCCTTGCAAAATTATGGTTTTCATTTGCTATGATTGCTGGCCGATTAGAGCTATACACCATGATTATTTTCTTTACAAGGGCGTACTGGAAAAAATAAGTTTATAAATATAACTTCTTGTACTCTGCAATAACTTCTGAGGGCTCTGCTCTATATGTATAGTCAACATTAATCCATGCTTTTACAATCGTAGCATCTTTGTCAATAATATATGTAGCAGGGATAGGCAGCTTTTGCGTATTATTCCCTTGTGAGCGCTCTACGTTTAGCCCAGCAGAGGTGTACACCTTTTGTAGGTCTTCAGGAAGTGTAAAAACAAGGTTCATTTTTGTTGCAAGAGCATTGCTCTCATCTGACAGTATTGTAAAAGGAGCACTTTCCATATCAACAGTTTCACTTGTTACATCTGGTTTTTCTGGGCTTATTGCAATGAGATTTACGCCAGATGTTTGTTCCATTTGTTTAATATACTCGCGTAGCTCAAAGTTGCAGTATGGGCACCAAGTTCCCCTAAAAAAAGTGAGAATTGTTGGTTTCCCTTTAAGACAATCATATAGCGGAACGGTGGCTCCCGTAAAATCTATCATGTCGTTGTTAGGGACTGTAAATCCAACATTTGCAGCCTTTTCAGCATAGCCATCGTTGTGCAATTGATTTGTTGCGCTTGACATAATGTTTCGCGTTTTTTCATCATAACGATTTGAAGCGGCTTCCCTTCGTTCAGTAAGTTGATCTTGTAACATGAATCTTTCTCCTAAATTAAAATAAATATTTGTACTTTAAGTATATAGCACTTTTCCAAATTGTCAATAAAAAAACGCTAACCTGCTTGAAAAAACACAAAAATCACAGTATATTAAGTGTAATCCTATTTGCATGCTTTTTTGAAAGTAGGCAAATAATTTTTTTACGAGGTTACTATGAAAAAAACACTTATTGCTATTTGTATTCTTTTAGCATTTTTTATCACAGGATGTGTGGAAGAGGTAAATCCTGAGGC
>CAYJLT010000003.1:0-22104 GCA_964371295.1 uncultured Treponemataceae bacterium | reverse complement strand
TATTGAAAAAGATGATGGAGAAACCATTTTAAGTATTAAGAATAGCAAGAATGATACAGAATTAGAATTTGTACAAACACTTTTAGAAAACACTGCCTGGAATATTTCAATGTATAATATTGGAAATGCGGTAACAAATGTGCCATCAAGTGTTCAAGGTGTTGCCCTTGCTTTTTCTGATGATGGAAAAGTGTATGGTTCTACTGGGGTAAACAACCTTATGGGAAGTTATTCCTTTAATGCTAACGGAGCCTTGTCTCTTTCAGCCCTCGGTACAACTCGAATGGCTGCACCAAATGAAGAAGTAAGAGATTTTGAAATGCGTTTACTAATGCTTTTAGAAGAAGTTGCGAGCTTTGAAATAAGTAGCAATGTACTAACACTTCGAAGTGGAACGGGAGAAACACTCCTTGTCTACAACAGGTAAAAAGAATCAAGCATAAAAAGGGGCTGCAGTGAAAGCCCCTTTTTTATGTTTAAATATCTTGCATTATTTTAAAAAGCATGAGATAATTACAGTACTTATAATGCTTCTTACCAGAGCATTGAGAGGAAAGGCGATGGAAAAAATAACGGGTATCCCTGTTTCTGAAGGGCGAGCGCTTGGAAAAATAGTATTGCTTTCAATAGCAGACATAACCTATGCGAAGGTCGATATAAAGATTGAAGACTTTGAGGGAGAAAAAGAAAAACTTCAAAAGGCTCTTCAAAACACTCAAAAAGATATTGAAGTTCTTATTGCGCAAGCAAAAACCGATAATCAAGAAGAACAGGTAGCAATTTTTGAAACATATATTATGATGCTTAACGATGTGATGGTTATACAAGAAGTTGAACAATTTATGGAAAAAGAGCTATCAAATTTAGAATATGCCTTGTCTTTTGTTGGAGAATCTTATGTTGCAAAGATGTTAGAAATAGAGGATCCATACTTTAGGGCACGAGCTGATGATTTTAAACAGATATTTAGAATGCTTTTAGAATCATTAAAAAGTACTGCAGCTTCCGTGATAAGACCCACAGAGCCGTTCATCCTCGCGGCAAAAGAAATAGGCCCCGTGGATATGGCGAAAATAGATAAAACGCTTTTACAAGGCTTTGTTCTAGAACAAGGAAGCAGAACTTCTCATGCGGCAATTATATCCCGGGCAATGGGAATTCCCATGGTTTCGGGAATTGCACGTATTGAAAATATTGTTTCTGAACAGGATTATTGCGCAGTGAATGGAACAGACGGGATTGTGTATATTTCTCCAACTAAGGACGTAATTGAAGAATTTCAAACGGCCATTCAAGAACAAAAAGCTCAAACAGAAGAAGAAAAAAAGCTTGTGTATATGGATTGTAAAACTTTACATGGTACGCCAGTTGAGTTAATGGCAAACATAGGCAGCTTTCATGAAGTGCAAGACGTGCTTGATTGTAATGCAGATGGAATAGGATTGTTTAGAACAGAGTTTTTTTATATGGAAAATGGAGGTAATACACTGCCGACTGAAGAAGAGCAGTTTAAAGTGTATAAAGAAGTACTTTCTGCACTTAAAGATAAACCTGTAATTTTTAGAACCCTGGACGCGGGAGGCGATAAGAATATTCCATCGCTTGGAATTCCAAAAGAGGAAAACCCTTTTTTAGGATGGAGAGCTATTCGCTACTGCTTAAAACGCACAGATGTATTTAAAACGCAAATACGAGCTCTTTTGCGTGCTAGCGTGTACGGAAATGCAAAGATCATGCTTCCAATGATTATTTCAAAAGATGAGGTAATGCAAGTAAAGGCATTTATACAAGAAGCTTTTGCGGAGCTCCAAAAGGAGGGAGTAGAAGCAAAAAAAATTCCCATTGGTATAATGATAGAAACACCTGCAGCGGCAATAAATGCAGAAGAGCTTTCTTCTGTTTCAGATTTTTTTAGTATTGGAACAAACGACTTAACACAGTACACCTTAGCTGTAGATAGAGGGAATGGAAACATTTCAGAACTGTATGACGAGGGACATCCTGCAGTTATGATGCTCATTAAACATGTTATTGAAACTGCCAATAAAGCAAACATACCTGTTGGTTTATGTGGAGAAATGGCGGGAAACACACAGTTTACTGAGCGACTATTAAAAGCTGGGCTCAGAGATTTTAGCATGAGCCCTAGAGGAATTTTAAAAATAAAGAAAATTATCCCAACTCTTTCATGTAAATAATTTCTTTCCTTCTCCCTTGAAACAAATAGCATTTTCGGCTATTATTGTTTTTATGGAAACAATGAAAAGAACACATACTTGTGGCGACTTGCGAAAAAGTGATGCCAACAAGACAGTAACGTTAAATGGATGGATTCATCGAATACGAGAACATGGCGGAATAGCTTTTATCAACCTTAGAGATCGCTACGGAATTACACAAGTTGTAATTGATACAAATGTAACACCAGAGTTAGCAGACCTTGCAAAGGATTTGCGCATGGAAACATGTGTCGCCGTTGAAGGGCTTGTAAATGCACGTCCAGATTCAATGGTAAACAAAGACATGCTAACAGGCGAAATTGAGCTTATAGCAAAAAATATAGAAGTTCTATCACACTGTGATGTTCTTCCTTTTATGATAGATGAAGTTCAAAAAGATGGCACCCCGGTTGTTCCAAATGAAGATTTACGCTTAAAATATCGATACTTAGACCTTAGGACTCAGCATATGCAACATCACTTAGCTTTGCGTCATAAGGTGGCCTTAAGTGTTAGAAATTATTTATCTTCAAATAACTTTTTTGAAATAGAGACACCAACATTTATTAAATCAACACCAGAAGGAGCAAGGGATTACCTTGTGCCGTCACGCCTTTACCCAGGCCATTTTTATGCACTTCCTCAGTCACCACAACTTTATAAACAAATTTTAATGGTATCAGGCTTTGATCGGTACTTTCAAATTGCGCGCTGTTACCGCGATGAAGATGCGCGAGGAGATAGGCAACCTGAGTTTACGCAAATAGACATGGAAATGAGCTTTGTTTCACGAGATGATGTTTTGGGTATGACAGAAGGAATGATGAAAGCAGTTTTTAAAGATTCCCTCAATGTAGAATTACAAACGCCATTTATGCGCTTAGCATACGATGATGCAATTGAATTATACGGAACTGATAAGCCAGAACTGCGCTTTGATATGAAGCTTCAAGATGCTGACTTTATGGCAGACCTTGGTGACTTCCAAGCATTTAAAGATGCCTTATCTGGCGGAAAGGGTGGTATAAAAGCTTTAGTTGTAGAAGGACAGGCTGAAAAATATAGCCGAAAACTTATTGAAGACTTAGAATCTACAGCAAAAATCTACAAGGCTAAAGGTTTAGGTTGGATGAAGGTAGGGGCAGCAGGCTTAGAAGGGGGTATTTCTAAGTTCTTTGAAGGAAAAACAGACGATGTTTGTTCTGCCTTTGGAGCAAAAGCAGGGGACTTAGTTCTTTTTGTGGCAGACACAAGTAGAAAAGTTGCTTGCACTGCGCTTGGAGCTGTCCGAACACGCCTTGGAAAAGATTTAAATCTCTGTGATGCTGATAAATTCGCTTTTGCATGGATTATTGACTTTCCAATGTTTGAGTTTAATGAAGAGGAAAACAAATGGGATACAGCGCACCACATGTTTACCATGCCACAAGAAAAATATCATGCAACACTTGAAAGTAATCCAGGAGAGGTAAAGGGAGACCTTTATGACTTAGTTCTTAATGGTTATGAGCTTGCTTCAGGTTCAATTCGTATTCACGACCCAGACTTACAAAAACGAATTTTCAAAATTGTAGGTTTTGATGAAAAAGAAGGCGAAAAGAAATTTGGCTTTTTAACAGAATCGTTTAAGTACGGGGCGCCTCCTCATGGTGGAATTGCACCGGGACTAGATAGGCTTGTAATGCTTATGTGTAAAGAAACATCAATTAAGGAAGTTATAGCATTTCCTAAAAATTCCTTTGCACAAAGCCCAATGGATGAATGTCCGTCTTTGGTTGATGAAGATCAAATGCGCGATTTGCATTTGCAAGTGATAAAATAAGAAAAGCTAAAAATAATACGTCATTTCGATACGTGTACGGAGAAATCTTATTTGTAAAAGAAATCCCTTGGCGGCCTCGGGATGACGGAGCACCGTAAAAAAGCTGCCAAACGGCAGTTTTTTTATTGTAAGGTCGTTACCCTTTTTTCTTTCCTAGCTTAAAAATTATAAATAACATCACGGCCAGGTAAACGCTTGCAATTGGAATTATTAAAATTGGCATTATTGGGCTTTGCGGTGCTATGCCTACAACAACCAAAATTGGAAGCGCTAAAAAAATAGCTGTTCCTGTTCCTGTTAAAAGATTGTTGGCGGCTGGGGATTCATAAAGGGGATCAATTTCGCGAAGCAATAGAATACCTGAGCTAATTGTACCTGTCAACATGCCAAACATTGCCACAAAACCTTGTTCGACATAATCTTTATACAGAAATTTTGCAACCCAGTGTAAGTAAAAAAGGGTTCCAAGGCCACCTAAGAGGCTCATTAACACAAATGGTATCCAAAGACCTTGAAGTTCGCCAATATCAATAGAACCGATGCCTGCAATAATCATAAGATCAAAGGCGTATCCTGAAATTCTATTCAATAAAAAATTGTTTTGATATTGGTGGCGTACGAGGTTTTTTTTGCGCAGTTTTGCAAGAACTAAGGCAGTAATTGAAGCAAAGGCTGAGCCAAACATAAAATTAAAACCCATAACTAAGGGGTTTACAAGAGAGGCAAGACTCGGAGCGTAGTTATTAACTGAACTTGTTATGAGGTACATAACAAAGTATGTTACTGCATAAAGAGCTAACACCATTCCCATTTGAACAGAAAATTTATCAACAGATTCTGCAATTGGAATCTCTCCTTTTGACTGAAATGTATCTGTTGAAAGTTCTGTTTCTTCATGCTTAAATTGTTCTACAGAAGACTTGTTTTTCTTTTTTAAGATGTTTAAGTAAATAACACCCATTACACATGCACATAAAAAACCTGCGGCAGCGAGGGCAAGGCCAAAAGATTGACCTCCAGCAAAGCCTTGCATTTCATATGATGCCCCGATATTATTTGCTTGCCCAGGTCCTTGTCCGTATGCCATTGGAAGGAGTACGCCTGCTGCTCTAAACATGTTTGGCATAAAGGTAAAAGAAAGACCAATAGATACTATTAAACCAATCAAGGCTTGTACAATATAGGATGAAACAATTACAGCTCCATTTTTCACTGCTAAAAGACCTTCACCAGCATGTTCTTCCTTTTTGTGTTTTACCCTGAGAGACATAGAAATAAAGCCTATTGCAATTCCATGGTAAGTAATTGTTTCTAATAGCTCGCTACTAATGTTAAGAAGGTTTGTACTTCTTAGTAAAAGCAAAATAAAGCCCGCGAGAACCGCTGTTGGCATAAGAAGTTCTCGTACCCTTTTTATTTTTGTACGAATAATATTTGCCCCAAGGAGCAAAAGGCTTATGACACCTAATTGAACGACAGAACCCCATAGCTGGGCATTTTCAGCTGAAATTTCCATGATTGATATCTCCTTGTGTTGCGGTGTCTCGTTTGGATATTACATATCTGTAGGCAAAAATATATTTTCTTGCACATAAAAACGGCTTAGAAACAATTTGAAAGTTTTCATTTAACTTTGTGTTGAATAAAAGAGTACGTCTAAATACCATGTCAAAGTTATTTATTCCTTCAAATAAGTATTCATAATCTCCCACTTTAATTCTGTCTGAATAAAACTCAATTTTTCCTTTGCTGACTATTGTTTCATTGTGGTCTATATCAATAAGTGTGAGCTCCACGTAGTCATCCCACAAAAGTGGTTTATTTGGATTTTCTTTTAAGCTACTGTCAATATATGTTTTAATATATTCTTGTTGCCATGCTTCCCATTTTGTAATAGTTTTAAATCTAAAGTCACCTTCTAAATAACCATATTCTGTGTATTCTGCCCTTGCATTGCAGCTTTTACACCAAAAATGATGTTTTTTTGATGTTATGCTACTTATAGCGTTACAGGAGGGGCAAATAAACAAAATCGATTCTATTGTTTCTGCTCGCTTATGATTCTTAAATTTTACTGGATTTTTTGCCTGAGTTGCGTAAGCATCTTCATAGATATCTTCGTTTATATGTTTTGTAACTTCTTCAGCCGTCATTTCTTTGAGCTGTTCTTTTGTGTATACATTGACAATTTTTCCGCTCGCCTTTCCTCTTCTTATAAAAGTACCCCATCTTGGTGTAGAAAAGTATAGTCCTTCGAACTTAAACGTTACAAGGCTTGCGCCTGATGTTTTTACAAGCTTTCCGATAGCATCTCCTGCTGGCTCTGTGCGCCCATCAAAAGAGCGATTTCCCTCTGGAAAAAGACTACAGTTGTGCCCTTCTTTTAAGTGGCGTAATAGTTTTAACATTGCGCTAACATCACTTTTTCCTTTTACCTTAGAAATAGGTGCCCACAATTTTTTTACAATCCATGAAAGAAAGCCCAGTCGAAAAACGTTTTCTCCTGCTAAAAAATACATTTGCCTTTTAAAACTTAGCCCGCAAAGCCATGGGTCTAAACTGCTATTATGATTAGCAAGGACCAAATAATTTCCTTCAATTTCAGGAGCACTTTCATATGAGTACCCATATATCCATTCTAAAAAGGGACGCAAAAAATCTAAGGTTATAGTCCAATATTTTTGGAGCTTTTCATGTTCGGTTTTCATGTTTTTTCTTCCTCCACCATTTTTTTCAACACTGAATTAATAGCTTCTTTCTGGGCAGCGATTACTGCATCACACCAAGAGTCAAATTCAGGGTCCTCTAGTTGCAATTCGCTATGAGAAAGGAGGTAAGCTATGGTTTTCTTTATACCTTCATCAAACCTAATTGTAGAGTGAAATCCTGGTACAAGTCTTTTTAGCTTTGTGTTGTCAAATACCACTGAATTTGCCTTGTCTCCAATCAAACTTCCTTGTAAGTCAAAATCGCTTGAAGCTGCTAAAAAATGGGATGACACATGAACGGCTTTTAGGGGAACATTTAAGGCAGAAGCAAAGCACTCATATATTTGATTCCACGTTAGAGTTTCATCTCCTGTAATTTGCACGGCTTCACCAATTGCATGAATGTTTCCAACTAAGGCGCAAAAGCCTTTTGCAAAATCTTCTGCATGAGTCATAGTCCAAAGAGAAGTTCCATCACCATGTATAATAACTTCTTTTTGTTCAAGCATTCGTTTTACAATTTGCCAACTTCCATTTCTACCATGAACACCCAAAGGGATAGAGCGTTCATCATATGTGTGGCTTGGGCGAATAATGGTAATGGGAAAGCTTTCGGTTCTATACTTTTCTACAAGGAATTCTTCGCAAGCAATCTTGTTTCTAGAATAGTCCCACTGTGGGTTTGAAAGAGGGGTGCTTTCGGTGATAATATAGTTTGATAATGGCTTTTGATAAATTGACGCAGAGCTAATAAAAATAAATTGCTTAGTCTTTCCAGAAAAAATCTCATAGTCTTTTTGAACATGCTCTGGAAGATAGGCAATAAAATCGATTACTGTATCAAATTGCTCGTTTAGCCCCAGCACTGAAGTTGTTACGCTAGCAAGTTCTTCCTTATTATAAGAATCTGCCGAAAGGTGTGTTAGCTTGCCTTTAAATGATTTTTCACTTTTACGAACTTGGGCACACAGGTTTGTTATATATTCTGAGTGCTTCCCTCTGTTTAGTATATACACATCATGTTCTTGTGCATAAAGCCGTTGGGTTATTCTTGAACTAATGGTACCGCTACCACCAATTAATAAGATTTTCATAGACAGAGTGTATAACACAAATGGATATTTTGTCAATTAAAAATCCTTTAATTTATCAAAATTTAACATATAGCTGATTTTTTTGCCATTGTAAAAAACAGACATTTATAGTAATGTCAAAGGTATGAATATAAAAAATCTCCTTTTTGATATGGATAATACCTTGTATCCTGGAAGTAACTCAATTGATAAAAATATGACAGAGAGGTTGTTAAACTTTGTTTCAGGCTTTTTTAACAAGCCAAGAGCTGAGGCTGCTAAGCTTAGAGAGGAGGGTCTAACACGACATGGAACAACCTTAGAATGGCTTTTAACTGAGCACGCACTAGCAGATACAAAGGCGTACTTTGAAGCCCTGCATCCACCTAATGAAAAAGAGGAGGTTGCCTTTGACCCAAACCTTCGACACTTCCTACAAAACTTGTCAAAAAATTATCATCTTACTGTTTTAACAAATGGACCAAAAATACATGCTGATTGCATTCTCAACCATTTGCAAGTGTATGATTTGTTTGATGGGGTATACGATTTAGAGGATAACAATCTTCGTGGAAAACCACATAAAGATGCCTACCTAAAAGCAATTGAAGAAAAGGGGTTTTCAATAAACGAAACACTTTTCTTTGATGATCATCTCAAATATATTAAAGGGTTTTCTGACCTTGGTGGGAGGGGTGTTTTGATAGATCTTTTCGAGCAATACAACAAGGAACAATGCAAGGCCGCAAATGTTTTTGCAAAACTAAAGACAGTTTATGAAATCCCTGAATTACTAGAAAAAATTTTAAGGCAGGAGGAAGCCTAGGAATTCCCCTTTTTTCATATCCATATTATGGTAAAAAACAATGGAATATCGCTTTTATGGGCAAAAAATATATTGACAAGTTAGACAAAGAATGCAATAATTATAGAAGCCCGTGTGTATTTTCACGGACAATTCTTAAAGTGCAGTTATGCGCACATTTTTTCAGTAGGAGGAAAAAATGAAAAAAGTAATTGGTATTCTTTTAATGCTATCTTTAGTAGCAGGAATCGCTTTTGCAGGCGGTGGATCTGACAGTGTTGTTCTTAATCAAGATAAACCTGTTGTGTTTTTTAACAGACAACCATCTGACCCAACAACTGGTGCCATTGATATGGACACAATGAATTGGAATGACAAAACATACTATGTAGGTTTTGATGCAGCTGGTGGTGGTGCAGTTCAAGGTAAACTCATCACTGATTACTTAGCTGAAGCTAGTGCAAGCTTAGACAGAAATGGTGACGGAACTATTGGTTATGTTCTTTGTATTGGAGATGTTGGACACAATGACTCAAAAGCACGCACAGAAGGTATTCGTCGAGCATTAGGCACATGGGATGGTTCAACTGACCCTGGCGTAGCTAAAGTTGGTTCAGTTTCTGTAGGTGGAAGAACATACAGAGTTGTTGAGCTTGAAGGTAAAGCAATGACTGGAACAGACGGTTCAACATGGAATGCAAATGCAGCTACAGATGCAATGGGTCTTTGGGCAACACAATATGGTACTCAAATTGACTTAGTTGTTTCAAATAATGATGGTATGGCATTAGGTGCTCTTCAAGCTTCTAACTACCCAGCTGGTGTTCCTGTATTCGGATATGATGCAAACCCAGGTGTACCAGAAGATATTGGTGCTGGAATTGTGAGTGGAACAGTATCACAAAACGTTGATGCTCAAGCAACAGCAACCCTTCAAGTTCTTAGAAACCTCATGGATGGTTTAACTGGTGAAGATGTATACACAAAAGGTATTACAGAACCTGATATGTACGGAAACAAAATTACAGCTCCAGTTATCTACATTCCTGAAACAAAAGCTGTTTTAGCAGAAAATGCTGGTGTAAATGCTGATAACTGGCAAAACTACACAGCAGGAACACGAGATGCAGGTGTTAAACAATCTGATGCTCCAATGAAAAAAGTTCTTTTAACAATTTACAATGCAGGGGACAACTTCCTTTCATCAAACTATGTTCCAGCATTGGAATACTATGCACCTTTATTGAACATTGATTTAACAATTGTACAAGGTGATGGTCAAAACGAATCTGTAGTTTTAGATAGATTTACAAATCTTAATGCATATGATGCATATGCTATCAATATGGTTAGAACAAACTCAGGTCCTGACTATACAGATAAATTAAAGTACTAAGAGTCCGTAAAGCCTAAATAAAATTTACACATGAAAACTATGGCAATTTTTTGCCATAGTTTTTCAATTATACAAAGGAAAATTGATGGATGATGTAGTATTAGAGATAAAGAATCTTTCAAAATCATTTGCGAAAAATAAAGTCCTTGATGGTATTAATGTTACTGTAAAAAAAGGTAGCGTTATCGGTCTCATGGGCGAAAATGGTGCTGGAAAATCTACAATGATGAAATGCCTATTCGGTATTTATGCAAAAGATGAGGGCCATTTTTCTCTTCTTGGAAAAACTATAAATTTTAAAACCCCAAAAGAAGCATTGGAAAACCGAGTAGCAATGGTGCACCAAGAGCTTAATCAATGTTTAGATAGAACCGTTACAGATAATATTTTTTTAGGACGATACCCAACAAAGGGTGGCGTTGTTGATGAAAACAGAATGTTTACAGAAACAACAAAGTTGTTTTCTTCATTAAACATGAATGTTAACCCAAAAACAGTTATGAGAACGATGTCTGTTTCTCAGAGGCAGATGGTAGAAATTGCAAAAGCAGTTTCATATGATGCAAAAATCATTGTTCTTGATGAACCAACCTCTTCTTTAACAGAGGTAGAAATAAAAAAACTTTTTTCAATTGTAAATGACTTAAAAAGCAAAGGTGTATCCTTTGTGTATATATCTCACAAAATGGATGAAATATTTGAAATTTGTGATGAAGTAGCTGTCCTTCGTGATGGTAAAATGATTATGTCAAAGTCTACTAAAGATACAACTATGAATGAACTCATTTCTGCAATGGTTGGACGTTCTTTAGACAAGCGCTTTCCTGAAGTAGATAATAAGCCTGGAAAAGACTATTTTGAAGTGAAAAACCTTACTACAAAATTTGAGCCAGTTCTTGATGATATATCTTTTAAGGTAAAAAAAGGTGAAATTTTTGGATTGTATGGACTTGTAGGTGCGGGGCGCAGTGAGCTTTTAGAAGCACTATTTGGAATAAGAACAATAGCTTCTGGCGAAATAGTTTTAGATAGCAAAAAGCTTCGCTTTAGTAGCAGCAAAGAAGCAATGTCATATAACTTTGCTCTCGTAACTGAAGAGCGAAAATTTAACGGTATGTTTGGTAAAGGTACAATTAAGTTTAATACAACCATAACTAACTTGGGCGGTTATAAGACATTTGGGCTTTTATCAGAGAGAAAAATGACAGAAGCTGCGAACCATGAAGTAAAGGTGATGAAAACAAAATGTGTATCTGTTGAGGACTTAATAACTTCTCTAAGTGGTGGAAATCAGCAAAAAGTTATTATTGGTAAATGGCTTGAACGACAACCAGAGGTTTTTCTTTTAGATGAGCCAACAAGAGGGATAGATGTTGGGGCAAAGTATGAAATCTACCAACTTATAATCAAAATGGCAAAAGAAGGAAAAACAATTCTTGTTGTTTCTAGTGAAATGCCTGAAATTTTAGGTATTACAAACAGGATTGCTGTTATGTCAAATCGTAAAATAGCTGGAGTTGTCAATACAAAAGACACAAATCAAGAAGAACTGCTGAGACTTTCAGCCAAGTATTTATAAAAAGGATATGTGAAATATGTCAGATCAATCAATTAACCAAAGCGCCCTTGAAAGTGATGTAAAAATACAAGAGTATATAACAAAACTCTATGAATTGCGAAAAGATGGCGAGAATAGAATTCTTGAGCTAAAACAAGATTTGTTTATAGCGAAAAAGAATAAAATGTTTGACGCTGTTCAAAAACAACGAGTTATATCAGAGCACAAAGATAATATTGCTTTGGCAAAAACTGTTGCAAAGAAGAACAAGGCAGAAGAAAAGCGAATTGAAAAAGAAGCTGTAATATATGCCAATAAGGTTTCGAAAATTTACAACGCACAGGTAGTAGCTGATGAAAATGCAAATATTATTAAACTCAAAAATGACTACAAAAAAGAAGTTGCAGAAATAAAAAAGGCTGGAAGTGAAGGTGTTAAGAAAATTCGAGCTTCTTATATTGGAAAACCTGCAAAGGTAGATGTGACAGCATTAAAAGAGGATATAGCCGCATATAAGTATGAAATACAGTCAGGCCTTTTTGATGCAAAAAATCATTTTAACACAAAAATTTCCTTGTGCAAAGCTGCAAAAAAACAGGCTTTTGTTGACCATGTTCAGTTAAACAGAAATCTGAGAAATGGGAAGGCTGTGTTTGCAGAAGATATTGTCCTTAGTGCAAAAGATTATGCATACAATTTTACAGGATCTAAATTTTTACTAGAGAATGGGTTATACCTTGCAATTTTAATCTTTTTTATTGTTTGTATTATTGTTGCTCCTATTTCTGGTAGAGGAAATCTTCTTTCTTTGCCTAATATATTTACTATTTTAGAACAATCTTCAACGAGAATGTTTTACGCATTAGGTGTTGCAGGACTTATTTTGCTTGCTGGTACCGATTTAAGTGTCGGTCGTATGGTTGCTTTAGGCGCAGTTACAACAGGGCTTATTTTGCATCCAGGGGCTAATATTGTAACCGTATTTGGTATGGGGCCGTGGGATTTTTCTTTAATTCCTATGGTTTGGAGAGTTACCATGGCGCTCAGTATTTCCGTTACGCTGTGTGTTTTGTTTAGCTCCTTTGCAGGTATATTTTCAGCAAAACTGAAAATACATCCATTTATTTCAACACTCGCAACACAGCTTATTATTTATGGACTCTTGTTTTTTGGTACACGGGGAACTCCAGTAGGATCGATTGATGGAGAAATTAAAGACTTGCTTGGAGGCCGTTGGATATTAGGAGTTGTTAATGGTGAACTGATAACATTTCCAAAATTGATAATACCTGCAGCTGTAGCTATTATTGTAGCATGGTTCATCTGGAATAAAACTATTTTTGGTAAAAATATGTATGCTGTTGGTGGAAACTCTGAAGCTGCAAGTGTAAGCGGAATAAGTGTTACAAAGGTTACAATGGGCGTGTTTATAATGGCAAGTATTTTTTACGGTTTTGGTTCATTTTTTGAAGCCTTTAGAGCGAATGCAAGTGCGGGAACGGGGCAAGGTTATGAGCTTGATGCAATTGCAGCTTGTGTAGTAGGTGGTATTTCGTTTAGTGGTGGTATTGGTAAGATTGGTGGGGCCGTTATAGGTGTTATTATTTTTACTGGGCTCACCTACTGCCTCACATTCCTTGGTATTGATACCAACTTACAATTTGTTTTTAAGGGTTTAATTATTATTGCAGCGGTAGCGCTCGATAGTGTTAAATATCTAAAGAAAAAATAATAAATATTTTAAAGCCGTTTTCTGAAATAGAAGACGGCCTTTTTTATCTTGACCGCAGTATGGTTTGTTTGTATAACTGAACTATAATGCCAACTTAGCTCACCTGGCAGAGCAGCACATTCGTAACGTGCAGGTAGTGGGTTCAAGTCCCACAGTTGGCTAAAAAAGAAAGCACCGAAAGGTGCTCTTTTTTATGCCAGCAAAGGAGGGGACTTGAACCGAAGCGGCGCCGAACGGAGGTGAGGAAAAGCCGACAGGAGGTCGGCGACAGGCGCGGAGGCGGCTTTTTTCGAGCGCAAGGAAGCGCGAAGAAAAAAGAAGTCCCACAGTTGGCTAAAAAAGAAAGCACCGAAAGGTGCTCTTTTTTATGCCAGCAAAGGAGGGGACTTGAACCGAAGCGGCGCCGAACGAAAGAAATTTATTCCTTTTCAACTGATATTAAAAAGGCTTCATCTGTGTCACCGGCAATTGCAGATTTTTCTCTTTTTGAGTAATCGTCTTGGTCATGTTGAAGAGTTTGAATTTGAGCATCCAGTTTTTCTTGAAGGAACGTACGTACATACATGTTGATTAAAGAGCGCTTTATATATGGAAGCTCTTCCGCAAAAAGCAAAACAATCTGCAGTGTGTCTCCTTCTATTTGTGTTCTAAAAATGGTAACGGCACTAACAATTTTCTGATCTCTCAAGCTTATTAAAAATTTTGATAATGTTTTGCTTTGGGTAAAAAGAGGGGCAAGGCTCTTGTTTGTAGTACACAATAGACCAGCAGAACTTATATTTAATATTTTTAGAGGACAGTCAAATCCGTTTACTGTATATGTTGCAAAAACATCTGATTGGTCTATGCAATTTGCTCTAACAAAATTTCGTTTTCCTTTAGCATTGTTAATGAGAAGTATTTCATAAATATAATCGTGAACAAGGATTGGATCCTGCGCGAGAGAAACATATCCTCCAGGGATAGATGTATTAAGAAGAAAATGATCCTTTTCATTCTTTCCTGCATAAGTTGCCATAACACCAATAATTACATCAGAAAACTCTTTTTGCTCATTAAAACTAGAAATAAAGTTGTACCACTGGTCTATAAGTAGCTCTTTGTCTATACATACATAAAAAACGGACTTAGGGTGCTCTTTTAGTATGGCCTTTGCATGTTTATAGCTGGAAAGCAAGTAAATTTCATACCCTACAGAAGAAAGCATAGGTATTACTATATCTTGAAATTCATCTGGAGCATGGAGAAAAAATATTTTTCTTCCTAAATCAAAAGGTGCGTCTGCCAAAATACTCTCCTAATTATAGTATAACACTAAAAAAGAAAACACGCAAGGATTTATTGTGCCAATACCTATAAAAATAAACTAATGGCACAATAAACGAGTAATAGTGCCATAATGGTATTTGTTATTCTTGCATATTTTGAAAACAAGGTTTCAAAGAGTTTTCCAAAAAAAGTCCAGCATAATGTTGAAAAAAAAGTTATTGCAACTAAGAGGAGTGAAAAAAATATGAGACTTAATGGATTATCTTTGAAGTACGGTAATATATACATTTCCATTGACACAATAGAGTATATATAAGCTTTAGGATTAATAAACTGTAGAGCAATGCCAAGTCCTAGGTTTGTTGTTTTGTGATTTTCTACTATTTCGCTCTTGCTTGTAAAGGTTTTATAGGCTAAAAACAGAATATACACAGCACCCAAAACAGTCATTGGAAGCTTAATTTTAGGCAAAAGAGCACTTATAGTTGTACCGACTATAGCACTAAGAAGTAAAAGTATAAAAACGCCAATACATACACCAATGCTAAAGGAAATGGACCTTCTTATACCAACATGTTTTCCATTCGTCATGCAAATGATATTGTTTGGCCCAGGTGTAATAGAGGTGATAAATGCGTAAAGAAAAAAATTAAACCAATTGAACAAAAAATCCTCGTCTATTGAAATTGTGACAATGTGGCTTAGTATACTTTCTTTTTTCTAAAGTGTCAATTCTAGAGTAAAAAACCCATTGTTATTATCCATACATAGCAAATCGTTTTAGGAAGCATAAGCATACCAATTATAGGTTTTTTATTACTCCACAGTACTACTGGTAAATAGAACAGAAAACTCAGGCTTATGGCTGTAAACATGTTTCCGAGCCCTTCAATAGCTCTCCTATGTTCAAAAAAGAGTACAATTACGAGAAGGCCTTGAATTACAAATGGAATATTTCTATATATCCCCCATGCGTAGCTAGGTTTTTCGTTTGCCCATTTGTTGTTGGGAAGAATACAAAGTATAATGCGAATGGCACAAAGGGTATATATAAATAGCGAAGATGTATTAACTGAAAACAGCTTTAACCCAATGTGCCATAATATAAGATAAAAAAGAGTCATTGTAATCGAAGTAATCATTTTTCCGTACCCAATCAAACTTAGGACTCTTTTTTTTGTGATAATTTGATACACCCTTGGTAGCAAGTGAGTGCTATCTCCTATTGCTAATACGAGAGTCATTAAGCCCCAATAAAAAGACTCTTCTTTAAGAAGAAGGAGAATTCCTAGTATTAAAGCTGAAGAAAGGTATAAGAGGTCAAAATATGCTTCAAATTTTTTCATTATATTCTCCTTTTCTCTTTTTAATTCTTGCAAAAAATCTTTTTTCTCGTGGTCTTGAAACATCTAAGACATGAATGCTTACCGTGATTCCAACAAAAATGAGCAGAATGGTTAAAGGGGCACTCCAAGTTAGCATTATCGATATCAAAAGAGCTGCCCATAAAAAGCTGAGGCTAAAAATAATGGTGCCCCTAGGGAGTCCTTGCCCGTTTACATAACTCTGGTAATAGAGGTTAATATATCGTATTTTTAAGAGCATTTTTTGAAGCTTGGGGTGAGATGCAAACAAGCTAACTGATAAAAGAAAAAAAGGCGTTGTAGGAAGTACCGGCAAAAAAATGCCAATACTTCCTAGAATCAAGGCGATAAACCCTAAAGTTATCTTTAATACTGTAATAAAATTCATAATATCTTTAGAGTGGACCTTTTTTTCTACATTTTTAAAGTAGCGTTATTCAAGTCATCATTTTTGAGCTTAGAAAGTTCAATAACTCTGTTCATATCTAAGCCTGCAGCTTTTGTAAAACGCTCACCATACTCAGGATCTGCTAAGTAGCAGTGCACAGCATGGCGGTATTTAATGTTTTCACTACATGGTGATATATCTCCTGCTGTGTTTTGAATAAGGATTTCTTTTTTATCTTCAGTAAGTACTCTCCACAAATCTCCACCGGCTTTGAAGCAATCATCTGTTGGATCATCTTTTGGATCATAGTGATAGACTGCGCCTGTAATATCTAGTGGTGGCTCAAGTACTTCAGGTTGAGCAGACCACATGCCTTGGCTATTTGGAGAATAAGCAACAGTTGAACCATAGTTTCCATCTGTTCTCATTGCACCGTCTCGGTGATATTCATTTACCTGAACCTTTGCTCTATTTACTGGAATATGGTTGTGATTCACTCCTAAACGATATCGTTGGGCATCTCCATATGCAAAGAGGCGGCCTTGCAAAAATCGGTCTGGACTAAAACCAATGCCTGGAACTACGTGCGCAGGGGTGAAAGCTGCTTGTTCAACTTCTGCAAAGTAGTTTTCTGGGTTTCTGTTAAGTTCTAACTCGCCAACTTCTATTAATGGGAATTCTTTGTGACGCCAAATTTTAGTAATATCAAATGGGTTTTCGTAGTGGTTTTTAGCTTGCTCTTCTGTCATTATTTGTACATAAAGTGTCCATTTTGGAAAATCACCTTTTTCAATTGCTTCATACAAATCTTTCCCATGATATTCTCTATCCATTCCATTTATTTTTGCTGCTTCATCATTTAATAAATTTTTAATACCTTGTTTTGTTTTAAAATGAAATTTACACCATACTCTTTTGTTTTCTTTGTTGTAAAATGAGAAAGTGTGCTCTCCAAAAAAATGCATGTTTCTAAAAGAAGCAGGTATTCCCCTGTCACTCATAACAACGGTGATTTGGTGAAAACATTCTGGAAGAAGCGTCCAAAAATCCCAATTGCTTTGTGCTGATCGCCTTCCCGTTTTTGGATCTCGTTTTACCGCCCTATTTAAGTCAGAAAAATTGTGTACATCACGGATAAAAAAAGTAGGAGTATTGTTTCCAACCAAATCCCAGTTTCCTTCTTCTGTATAAAATTTAACTGCAACGCCTCGGATATCTCGCTCGCAGTCCGCTGCCCCTCTTTCCCCTGCTACCGTAGAAAAGCGAATAAAAACATCAGTTGTTGTTCCCTTTTGAAGAACCTTTGCTTTTGTATATTGGCTTATATCATGTGTGGCGGTGAACTTTCCATAAGCACCCCACCCTTTTGCATGCATGCGTCTTTCAGGTATAACTTCACGGTTAAAGTGAGCCATTTTTTCCATTAGCCACACATCCGCCATAGAAACATCACCTCTAGGCCCGCTTGTTAAACTGTTTTCATTGTCCCCGATAGGGGCTCCAACCTCGTTTGTCAATTTTGAGTAATCGCTCATATTTTCTCTCCTGTTTAAAGTTATGTTTTAATTATATCACGTATTTCCTTGTAGTGGGATTTTTTTCTAAAGAATAGCAGACAAAAAAACGTTTATATTGTAAGATACAGGAGGCTTTTATAAGGATTACAGTATGGGTGAAAATAAAATTGCGACAGAATTTACTTTTTTTGGATTATTGAGGTATGCATTCCCTTCAATAATTATGATGATATTTATTTCATCGTACACAATTGTAGATGGCCTTTTTGTTGCTCGCTTTGTAAATACCGATGCACTTTCTGCTTTAAATATTATTTTCCCCTTACAACAGCTTTTTGGCTCGGTGGGATTTATGTTTGCTACAGGTGGAAGTGCGCTCATTGGTGCTATGCTGGGGCAAAAGAGAGATGACGAAGCAAATAGAATTTTTTCTCTTATAACGGTAACAATTTTAACCATAACCATAGTAGGTGCAACATTCGCTTTTATTTTTGCAGAGCCCTTGGTATTGCTATTGGGTGCTGATGATGTTTTGTTATCATATGGTGTTTCTTATGTACGTATCTTTGCGGTATTCTCACCAGCGCAAGCTTTGCAATTTATATACCAAAGCTTTTTTATAACTGCTGGAAAACCGAAGCTCGGCTTAGTTACTACACTCGCTGCGGGTGCTTTTAATATTGTGTTTGACTATGTTTTTATAGTACCCCTCGGGCTTGGTATAGAAGGTGCAGCCCTTGCAACAGGTCTTGGAGGTTGTATACCAGCTATTATTGGAACTTTCTTTTTCTTTAAAAACAAGAAGGGTTTACACTTTCAAGCTCCTGTAGCTGCTCCGTGGGCTATAAAAAAAACATGTACAAATGGGTCTTCAGAAATGGTAACAAACCTTTCAGGTGCTGTTACAACGCTCGTGTTTAATCTTATAATGATGCGCTATGCTGGTTCTGATGGTGTTGCTTCCTTAACTGCAGTGCTATATGCCCAATTTGTATTTGTTGCTCTTTTTCTTGGCTTTTCAATGGGTGTTGCTCCTGTAATAAGCTATCATTTTGGAGCAGAAAATAAAAGCTATTTGAATAAAATACAATCAATGAGTTTTTCTTTTGTTATTGGTACTTCTGTTGTTGTCTTTTTGCTAGCCTTTTTTGGCGCTAGTCTTGTTGCAAACGCTTTTGCAGAAAAAGGAACTCATGTTAACGAGCTTATTTCTTTTGGTATGAGATTGTTTTCTTTTTCATTTATATTTTCAGGAATAAATATTTTTGCTTCAAGTCATTTCACAGCTCTTTCCGATGGAAAAACGTCAGCTCTAATTTCTTTTTCGAGAACCTTTGTGTTTATTTTATTGGGAATTGTACTTATGACAAGCTTGTTTCAAATGAACGGCATGTGGCTATCGATACCATTTGCAGAGTTTGTTACAACAATATTAGTTGTATTTGTGTATAAAAGAAAAACAAAGAAAGTGAAATAATTCGATAAAATATTATTGACAAAAGAGTAATAATAATGTATACTTATTATGTTAGATAAGAATAACTTTGTGATGGTGTTACATGTTTACAGATAGAGTGTATTATATGGATGAAAAAAATTTAACAACTATTAGTCTCAACGAAACTTCAAAAGTAAAACGTCTCGACACTCAAGACAAAGATTTGGAGCACTTTTTGTTTACTTTAGGGTGTTATCCTGGAGAAGAAGTTACGGTAATATCTCATGTTTCATCAACGTATGTTATAGCAATAAAGGATGCTCGCTATAGCATTGATAAGGATTTTGCACGAGCAATTATTGTAGGATAGGATTTTTTTTACAATAATTGTTAGTGAATAATAACATAAGGAGAGTGCAAGATGAGAATTGCATTGGCAGGAAACCCAAACAGCGGAAAGACAACGCTCTTTAATGCTGTGACAGGGCGAATTGAAAAGGTTGGTAACTGGGCAGGGGTTACTATTGAAAAAAAAGAGGGTGAAATAAAAAATTCACTTGTAAAAGAAGGTGAAAAGGTAATAGCTGTTGACCTTCCAGGGGCTTACTCTATGTCCCCTTATTCTTCTGAAGAAAACATTACGCGAGATTTTGTAAAAAAAGAAAACCCTGATGTAATTATCAATATTGTTGATGCAACAAACTTAAGTAGAAGCTTATTTTTTACAACGCAACTTTTAGAACTTGGAATTCCTGTAGTTGTAGCTCTTAATAAAAATGACCTAAATGAAAAAAAATCAATTAATATTGATGCAGACAAGCTCTCTAAAACTCTAGGTTGTCCTGTGGTAAAAACAGTTTCTACAGCCGCAAAAGATAACGGCTTACAAAAACTTATTGAAGAAGCAGTATCAGTGAGGGGTAAAGGGCAAAAAACTTTTTTTGACCTTTGCATTACAGATGATGCAGATGAAAAAACAGTAGAAGAGAATGATAAAAAACGCTACGAACAAGTAAAAAGAATAATAAAAGATGTAGAAGCTAGAAAAATTAGTTCGCATGCACAAACAGCTCAAGATGTTGCCGACCGTATTTTAGCAAATAAATGGCTTGGTATTCCGATTTTTGCTGTAGCTATTTGGCTCATTTTTTCAATTTCACAAACATACGTTGGTGTATGGATTGCAGACTGGTTAGTTGGTCTTTTAGAAGGCGGAATGGAAGTTGCTCGCGAAGCATTGGTTGGTGCCGGAACAAACGCATTCTTAGAAGCCTTGTTAATTGATGGTATTATTGGTGGTGTAATAGCAGTAGTTGGATTCCTTCCATTGATTATGGTAATGTTCTTTTTAATTGCATTACTCGAAGACTGCGGTTACATGGCTCGTGTTGCAGTTGTTATGGATAGATTCCTTCGTTTAGTTGGTTTATCTGGTAAATCAATTATTCCAATGGTTGTAGGTACTGCATGTGGTATTCCAGGTGTTATGGCTACAAGAACTATTCAAAACCAACGCCAAAGAAGAACTACTGCAATGTTAACTCCTTTTATGCCATGTGGGGCAAAGCTTCCTGTTATTGCACTTTTTGCTGGCGCATTCTTTGCAGGTGCTTCATGGGTAAGTACAGCAATGTATTTCTTTGCAATTATCTTTATTATATTGGCAGCAGCAATTATTCAGCGCGTTACTGGTGAAAAGGGTGCAAAATCATTCTTCATTATTGAACTTCCTGAATACAGAGTGCCAAGTTTATGGAGAGCCACAGTTTCAATGTTTTCTAGAGGTAAAGCCTTTATTATTAAAGCAGGTACAATAATCTTAATTTGTAATGCAGTTGTATTCTTAATGCAAGCATTTAACTGGCAATTACAACTTGTCGAAGATCCTAACATGAGTATCTTAGCAAGTATTTCAAGTCCATTTGCATGGTTATTAATTCCACTTGGATTTGGTGCATGGCAATTGGCAGCAGCAGCTATTACCGGTTTTATTGCAAAAGAAAACGTAGTTGGTACATTGGCAGTTGTTTATGGAATTACAAACTTTATTGATACTGATGAATTAGCTCTTATTGAAGGTGCAGCATCAAGCGTTGCAGAAACAATGGGGTTAAGTGCTGTTGCAGCGCTTGCTTACCTTATGTTTAACTTATTTACACCTCCATGTTTTGCTTGTATTGGTGCTATGAACGCCGAAATGGAAAGCAGAAAGTGGTTATGGAGCGGAATTGGCTTACAGTTTGGTACCGGTTTTGTAGTAGCATTCTTGGTTTACCAATTTGGTACACTTTTCACAGCAGGTACACTTGGAGCAGGATTTATTCCAGGGCTTATCGTAACAGCAGCATTAATTGCTCTTGTTGTATGGCTAGTAAAAAAAGGAAATAAACTTGCAGCTAATAAATTAGCATAGGGTTTTAAGTATGAGGCTGCATAAGAAATTTTTGTGTAGCCTTGTCTCTTAAAAAGTAGTATGTTTATGGTAGTTACTAATTAGTAATTACTAGTTACTAGTTAGACTGTGGAATATTTTTAAAAAGAAGGCACGGCGGAACGCCGAAAGAGAGAAATCTATGATTGCAAACGTTATTGTTGGAGTAATAATCGTACTTATTATTGCTGGAGCCATTGGCTATATTGTAAAAGCTAAAAAAAGTGGTGTAAAATGTATTGGATGTGCAGCGGGAAAGAGTTGTTCGTCTGGAAATAGTAATAATAATGATAGTTGTGGTTGTGGGCACTAAGAAGGGGTGCAGGGCTATTATTTAAATGCATAATTTTGTACAATCAATATAAGGGTTATGTATGAGGATAA
>CAYJLT010000002.1:0-55982 GCA_964371295.1 uncultured Treponemataceae bacterium | reverse complement strand
AATAGGATACCTTCAATAAGGGCTACTGCATCGGGTCAAACTTCTGTTATTGACCCAAATGGAAGAGTAACGGCAATGATAGAACCATTTGAAGAAGCTTTTTTAATAGCTGACTTTCCTGTGGTAGATAAAGGTGTTAAAACCTTGTATACTAAATGGGGAGACTATTTAGGAGTTTTGTCTGTTGCTTTAGCTGGGTTGTCACTCTTATACGGACTGCTGCTTTGGATATTAAAAAAAATTAAAAAGAACGACAACTGATACTATTTTACAATGTAATAGGAGAAAATATGGCAATATCATATCATCAAAAAGAAGGAAATGTAACTGTTTTGGGAACAGAGACAGAATTTAATGGTGTTTTAGAATTTAAGGATAACCTCGTTGTAGCAGGCAATTTTACTGGCACTATTAAATCTTCTGGGTCATTAGTAGTAGAAAAAATGGGAAAGTGTGAGGTAGATACTGCTGTTGCTGATTCAATAACTATTGCGGGACAAGTTGAAGGAAATTTAAGTGCAACAGATAAAATAGAAATGTTTTCCGGTAGCCGTGTGGTAGGCAATGTTGAAGCCGCACGATTACGTATTGAAGATAATGTTAACTTTAGTGGTGAAGTAAAAATGCGCGACGAAATACCTGATATGGATATTTTTTTAGTGTCGCCAAATGAATATAGAGCGCTAGTAGCAAGAAGGGCTACAAAGGAAGATGAAGAATCCAATTTGTAAGAAATATTTTGTGTTACATGCGTTGCTCATTGAATGAATGATATTGACAAAAGAGGTAATTCTTAGTATACTTACATTATAACCTGTTAACAATCGTTTCTTTCGATTCTAGAAATCTAGAAAAAGTCTAATTTGAAATCAATAACATATGGAGATATTTAATGGCAGATAGCAATGAAAGCCGTTTAGATGATAATTTTAATAATGTAGAATTATCACAAAGTGCTACGCAAGTCACTGACGGTTCTGACTTTTCTGGGAAAGCAGAGTCTAGTAATAATGAGTCAGATTCAGCGAGTACTAACCAAAAGAAAAAGGTCGTCATTCGTTCAAAAGGAAAGCGTGTCGAAAGCAGTTCAAATGATGGACAAGCTCGAAAAGGTAAAAAAAATCCAATGCAACGCGGTGCTGCAAAGCATAGAAAGGACACTCGAAACCAAGATTTACCTATGCCTGATATCGTAGAAAGCGAAGAAGATATACAAAATAACGAATCAAAGCCAAGGCTCTCTATTAATGAATTAACAAAAATGGGTATGCATGATCTTCGAAAGCTAGCAGGAGAGTACGGTATCACTTCCGATGAACTTGCCCCAATGAAAAAACAAGAAATCATTTTTGTTGTATTAAAAGCACATACCGCAAGGGGTGGAATTATTTTTGCTTCTGGTGCACTAGAAATTCTTCCAGATGGATATGGCTTTTTACGTTCTCCTCAAAACTCATACATGCCAGGCTCTGATGATATTTATATTTCTCCAAGCCAAATTAGACTTTTTAACCTTAAAACGGGTGATACCGTTTATGGTCAAATTAGGTCACCAAAAGAGGGAGAAAGATTTTTTGCAATATTACGCATAGAATCTGTAAACGACGATGATACACGCGAAGCACAAGTAAGAATACCATTTGAAAATTTAACACCACTTCATCCAGATGAGCGCTTAAATCTTGAAACAAAAACCGAAGAAGTATCAACTCGCTTGATAAATCTTTTTTCACCAATAGGTAAGGGACAGCGGGCTCTAATTGTAGCACCTCCTAAGGCTGGTAAAACAATTCTTATGCAACGCATTGCAAATGCTATTACAGAAAACCATCCAGAAGTATATTTGATTGTTCTGTTAATTGATGAGCGCCCTGAAGAGGTTACTGAAATGGAGCGCACGATTAATGCAGAAGTTATATCTTCTACATTTGATGAGCCTGCAACAAGACACGTTCAAGTAGCTGAAATGGTTTTAGAAAAAGCAAAAAGACTTGTAGAACACAAACGGGATGTAGTAATTTTCTTAGATTCTATTACACGACTAGCGAGAGCGTATAACCAAACAGCGCCTACATCGGGAAAGGTATTGTCTGGTGGTGTTGATTCAAATGCGCTACACAAGCCAAAAAGATTTTTTGGTGCTGCACGTAATGTGGAAGAAGGTGGAAGTTTAACAATTATTTCTACAGCCCTTATTGAAACTGGAAGCAGAATGGACGAAGTTATTTTTGAAGAGTTTAAGGGAACAGGTAATATGGAAATTAACCTTGACCGAAAACTTGCAGATAGAAGGCTTTTCCCTGCTATTAATATTAAGCGTTCAAGTACTCGTAAAGAAGAGTTGTTATTAAGCTCTGAAGAGCTTCAAAAAGTGTGGGTGCTTAGAAAAGTAATAAATCCAATGGATGATGCAGAAATAATGGAGTTACTACTTGACAAAATGCGTAAAAGTAAGAATAATGAAGCATTCCTTCGTTCTATGAATACTGGAATGGGAGATGGTTTTTAGGAAATGATGACTTTTGCGGTTATGGATTATGCGTAAGCTACATAGCAAGGCAAGAGTTAAAAATATAATATAGGAGTTTTATTATGAGAGACGGAATTCATCCAAATTATGAAATGACAAAGATTTCTTGCGTATGCGGAAGTGTTATTGAAACAAGGTCAACAGTTAAAAATCCAGAAGTTGAAATTTGTTCTGCATGTCACCCTTTCTTTACTGGAAAGCAAAAATTGGTAGATACTGCTGGACGTATTGAAAGATTCAACAAAAGATTTAACATTAAACCATCTGCAGCTGAATAAGTTTTACTTGGTTATTTAAATGGCGTAGATGCAAGCTCTGTGTTTGCTTCTACGCTTTTTTATTCTCTAAATGGGAGAACGCTTTCAATGCTTGAAAAACCACCAAGAACTGCAATAAGCCTATCAACTCCCATTGCAACCCCAGAACACTCAGGAAAATTTTCAAAAGTTTTCCAATATTCTTTATCAATATGATGAGGTACTTGAGCCGTCTTATTTTTAAGCAAACCTTCCTCTTCAAAGTACTGTTTTACATTTTTTACATTTGTTTCTTCTGAATAACAGTTTGCAAGCTCCATTCCATTTGCATATAATTCCCAGCGTTCTTTCCACATTGGCGCCTTATTTTTTGCTAAACATGGCACAAATGATGGATAATCGAGCAAAAACAGAGGTTTTTCTTCTATTAATTGTGGTTCCACAGTATTAACAAAGATAAGTTCATATACATCATCTATAGTCCAGTCATTAAAGTTGTTATTTGATGGGTCGGAAAGTCCGAGGTTCAGAGCCTGCTTTGCAATGTCATCGGCACAGGTGCATTTTGAAAGCGCAAAGCCTGCATGTTTTTCAAAGGCTTCATCCATTGTCATTCGAATAAAAGGTGGTCTGAGGTGCTTCCATGGGTCTTCTGTTTGGTCACTTGGTATTGATGGAAGCAGCGTTTCAAAAAGAGCTTCTGTTAAGTGTATCGAGTCAATATAATTTGCATCCATTGTATAATATTCTAGCATGGTAAACTCGCTATTGTGAATGCGACCAGTGCTTTCAGTATTTCTATAACATTTTGAAACTTGAAAAACATTAACTGCATGCTGGGCAATTATTTTTTTTATATAAATTTCAGGTGAGGGTACAAGATAGAGCTCTTTGTGTTCTTTTGTGGTAGACCCTTGAGGTGGTATGTATTCTGTTTTAAACACTTCAAGGCATGTTTCTGGAATGAGCGATGTTGCAAGTGCTGGAGTATCGAGTTCAAGATACCCATTTGTATCAAAAAAGCCACGAATATTTTTTATAATGTTTGATCGAAAGTGAAGTGTTTCTATATCCATTTATAATTTTTTTATGGCAGGGTTGCCATGTTCCCTTTTATTTAATTTTAATGGATGTTTATAGTTTTTAAAATAATTTTTCATGATTTAAAACTATCGTTTTAGGGATCTACTTTTTTACGCAAAAAAGTAGCAAAAAACCGCTGGGGCGTTGCGATTCGCCCCAGACCCCTAACGCTTTTTACACTTACAGTTATAAAAACTGAAACATATACCATTAAAATGTCTAAGCTACTGTAACAAATTTTGTAGAATTTTTCTAGTCTTTTTGATACAATTGTGTATGTCTCAATCAAAACTTTTTAGTATTATAGATAAAGCCGTTACTGATTATAAATTTATAGAGGAAAGTGATAAAATACTTATTGGCGCATCGGGCGGAAAGGATTCCACATCGCTCATTCAGTATTTTGCATCACGAAAGCAACATAGAAAAGAAAATTTTGAGTTTGCAGCCCTTCATGTAGAAAGTGGTGTTGGCTCCTCTATTGATCCTAAGCTTATAAAGCATTTTAAATCATGGGGTGTAGAACCTGTTATTATAAATGCCGATGTTTTAGAGCGGTTAAAGCCTGGTAGAAAAATGAACTGTTGGTGGTGTTCAACTCAAAGGCGAACAGAATTAAATAATTACGCAATGGAACACGGTTACAACAAGGTTGCACTTGGCCACCACTTAGACGATGTGCTTGAAACGCTTTTAATGAATGCTCTTAACAAGGGAGAACTTTCTACAATGCCCCCAAGATTAAAATATGATAAATATCCTATAACCATTATTCGCCCGCTTTGTTTAGCGGATGAAAAAACAATTATTGAGCACTCTAATGAACAAGGATACATTAACTCTACTTGTACATGCACCTATCAAGATAACTCTGGTAGAAAAGAAATGAGGCAGCGACTTGCAGCACTTACCGATGGCGACTACACCCTAAAACGACGATTATTTGAGTCCCTTAGAAATATAAAGCGCGAATACTTACCGTGATTAGAGTAAGCCGCAGATTACGCCGATTAATAGGATTTTTATTTTTAAATTATTCTGTATTTTTACATATAATATAAAATATTGAAACCACAATAACATACAAATTTTTATACCGTATTTAATTTAGAATTTATGTAGAGGCTTTTATAAAAGTTAAAAGTAATAATCTGTGCCATCTGCGCAATTCTTGCGGATAGATAATGACCAATCCCGTGGTAAACGCAATAGTTATAATTTTTGCAGATTATGAATTATTTAAGTTTTCTTGGATAATGCTTAATTTTAAATCCTTTAGCTTTTCGGTCATTGAAACTTTATAAATATGAGGATTTAAAATACGCTGAAAAGTAGAATCGAGGTATTGTAAATGCTCTTTTACACGATTTCTACTTATAATAAGATGTTCTTTTTCTTCTATTCTTTTTCTGGTAAGTTTTCCCTTTTCTAAACGCTTTACTAAAAGCATTTCAACCTTTGTAGGATTAAAGCAAAATTGGCGATAATCGATTGCAGGGTGGAAAAACCTCCTTTCTTTTTTTGCCTCAACTACTTCGTCTTCTAAGGCTAAAACATCGGCTTTAAACATTCCATCGTGATCATACATGCGCCATACATTTTTTATACCAGGATTTGTTGTTTTTTCAGGATTGTCAGAAAATTTCATAGTTGCAATAAGGTCAGTACCGTGAGTATTATGGCGTGCTGCAAGCTTGTACACACCGGTAAAAGATGAGTCCTTGCCACCAGTAACCATATGGGTACCTACTCCCCAGATATCGATAGGAGTATGTTGAGAAACAAGTGTTTCAATTATTTCTTCGGTTAAATCATTAGAAACAGCAATAGTGGCGTTTGGTAAGCCTTCTTTGTCAAGCTCTTTTCGAACCTCGGTTGATAAATACTGCATATCCCCTGAGTCTAACCTAACGCCAAAATTATATCCCTTTTTGGTGAGTTTTTTTCCTGCAATAATGGCATTTTTTATGCCCGATTTTAGGGTATTGTGAGTGTCAAGCAAAAACGTGCAAGAGTCTGGATACATATTGGCATAAGTTTCAAAGGCTTCAAGCTCACTTTCAAAGGACATAATCCATGAATGTGCCATGGTACCAATTACGGGAATACCATACTCTTTTGCTGCTAAAGCATTGCTCGTGCTACGTGCTCCCCCAATATAGGCGGCTCTCGAGGCACTCATTGCACCGTCGTAACCTTGTGCTCTGCGTAGTCCAAATTCCATAATGTGAGAACCCTTTGACGCTATAACCATTCGTGCAGCCTTTGTTGCAATGAGACTTTGAAAATTTAATTGATTTAATACTAAGCCTTCTATAATTTGTGCTTCAATAAGACTCGCGTGAATTCGTGCTAATGGCTCATTTGGAAAAATAATGGTGCCTTCTTCCATTGCATACACATCGCCAGAAAAAGAAAATGTACGTAAATATTCTAAAAAACCTTCTTCAAATTTATTAAGACTTCGCAAAAATGCAATGTCGTCTTCAGAAAAACGAAGCTCTGTAAGAGAATCAAGGAGTGTTTCAATTCCTGCAAAAACAGCAAAGCCGCCACTAAAAGGATTGCGCCTAAAAAACACATCAAATACGCATGCGTGGTTCATGTTTTGTTTCCAAAACCCCTGAGCCATGGTGAGTTCATAAAAGTCAGTAAAAAGGGCGCTAATGGGTTCTTTAGTACTCATATCTTACTTAATCCATGCCTTTGTGATTTCACAAATGTATACTCGGTGTAAGCCTTCTTCTTTATACCACTTGTCTAATATGCCCTTCTCTAAAAAAGAGCTTTCCTTTAACATATCTACATATACTTTTTTACACTCGAGTATAATGCGAGCCTCATTAAAGGCTACACTATTATTTTCCGTTTTAATAGGAGTTAATCCTGTTTCTTTTGCCTTATCATAATCACGCCCTGACTTCGTACCACAAAAACTTAAGGCCTTTTTATACTCATTGTCAAAAAAGGAAAGGGTCATAGAGTCATTTTTTTCGGTAAATTCGTAGGTGAAACGCTCTTTTCTTACAAAAACAAATGCCACTGGGGTGTTCCATAAATATCCTAAGCCGCCCCAACTTGCCGTCATGGTATTCCAAGGTTTTTCACTATTGGCAGAAAGCTCTCCTGCTGTTACAAGCATCCATGAATCACTTAATAGTTTTATGGCACTTTCTTGAATATCTTTTGGATGAACTGATTTAAATCCTTGCATAAAAACCTCCGAGTAGAAAAATCTATATGATAAGTGTACTTTAGAATGATTGAAAGGTCAAGTAATTAGTTTTTAATTACGAATTACGAATTACGAATTATATAATGACCAGTTTTGGTGCTAGCTGTAAAAATTCTCTCATTTTCTTAGAATTTTTGAAATAAAATACTAAAATAGAAGTGCAAACAATTACAAATTACGAAGTAACAGAGGCAAAACTACTGCATGTGCTACTGATAGTATTTTCAGGCGTTTTACAAAAATGAGTATTGAAAAAAGTATTTGGAGGACTTTTTATGAAAACCAATCTTGAAAAAAATGGAAATTCAGAGTATAATAAAATAGGCATGATTAACGATGTCGTTTTTAAAATCGTGTTTGGTAGTGAAGGTAGTACGGCATTATTACTCGATGTTATAAATGCCGTACTTGAGCATTCAAATCATCCGAAAATAACATCGGTAAGTCTAAAAAATCCCGTTGTTGTGGGTGAGAGATTTTGGCTCAAGCGACCAGAGCTTGATATCTTGGCAGTTGACGAAAATGGTAAAACGTATGACGTTGAAATACAGAGTTACGATGATACATTGTTTATTAAGAGGAGTTTATTTTATCTTAGAAAGCAGTATGTATCGCAGCTAAAAAGGGGCAACAAGTATGAAAAGTTGCACCCTGTAATTGGTATAAACTTTGTAAAAGAAAACGTATTAAAAAGTAGAAAGGAGTACCATAATTGGTATGTACTTGCAAATGAGAAAGATAGTAGCGATATACTCGATACAGATATAACAGTACATTTTATTGAGCTTTCAAAGCTTGATAAAGAGAACAGTAGTTTAGCACAGTGGGTAGAGCTATTTAAGAGATCTACTGGATATGAAACAATAAAAGAAATAGAACCTTTATTAAAAAGGAGTAAACAGATGAGAGAAGCATATTCAAGATATAAAAATTGCACACAAGAAGAAGCCCTTTTTTTAGAGGCAATGAGAGTGCAACGATGGGATTCCGACCCACGCTTTATGGAAAAAGAGTTTATTGCCAAGGGTGAAAAGAAAGGGCTTCGCAAAGGGCTCAAGCAGGGGCTAGAAAAAGGTATCGAAAAAGGTGCGCACAAAAAAGCAGTTGAAGTTGCGCGCTCTATGAAGCAAAATGGTGTTGATGTTGCATCTATAATCAAATACACAGGTCTTGCAGAAGCAGAAATCTTGGCAATTGATAATTCGTAATTCCAAATGGTGTGGGCAGTGCAAAGAAGAGAGGAATCCGCAGACCTTGCTAATTTAAAATTTGCAAGACTTTATATTACCACAATAAAGATTGAATATTCAAGAATAATAATCCGCGGATAAACTATAACCTGTTTTGGTGGTGCACGTAAAGATAAAGATTTTCTACGCCACGAAGGAGATTCTTCCTGTAGTCCAGCAGAAAGCAAAGTCAGAATGACGCTCTAGGTTTGTGGTGGGTGAAGCGGGGAGAAAAAGGAACCACAGATTAGTGGGGATTTCTATTGATGGTATTACGAAAAATGTTTGTCTAAAGACATGATTGTTTTACGTCAAAAATATAAATATTTTTGGTTTTTGGTGGTGTTCGGAATATGGATAAAATATTTAAAAAATAAAAATCTGCGTAATCTGTGTAATCTGCGGATAAATTATGACCAGTTTTGGTGGTTGCCGCAAAGATAAAGATTTTCTACGCCACGAAGGAGATTCTTCCTGTAGCCCAGCAGAAAGCAAAGTCAGAATGACATAATGTGTGGCAAAAAACTAGTAAAATTAAACACTTATACAAAATCTATCGGACTTTTGACATTTTATATAAAATTTGTCGAAAAAAAGCATGAATTCTTAAAAAAAGCTTAAAAATATCTTAATTTTATCTTAAAAAAACTTGACAGCAAAAATAAGTCGTGCTACAATTACAAAGTGATATTTGTACGTTAAAAAGGCGTTGCCTTTGTGCAAATAAGAAAAAATGAGGAGGGTTTTATAAATGAAAAAACTCTTAACAGTATTAATAGCTTTGTCTTTGGTAGCTGGTGGATTCGCAGCAGACCCAGTGGCAGATGCTAGCATGGTTGACTTTGGTGGTTCAGCTTCTGTAACTTTCGGATTTGACCTAGACACTGAAAAAACTGGTTTTAGAAATGAAACTAATGTTGATGTATCTTTTAACTTTTTAGATGGTAATTCTAAATCAACTGAAGGTACAGGCGTATGGGGCGAACTAGTTGTATTATTAGATGGTTCTATTGGATATGGCGTTGATTCATCTTCAGGTGCACCTATGACTTTAAGCGCAGATGATGTAATTGTTGATGTTGCAACAATTCATGTTGGCGACCTTTATTTTGGTATTAAGTCAGGCGACTTTGACTACGGTGGAGACTTTGACTATCCTAATGCACTTGCCTATGGCAATGGTGACACTTTAACTGGTGTTGGTATTTATTATACAGAAGATTCACCTGCAGCAGCATTTGGTTATGACCAAGGTTTTACAGCAGGATATTCTAATGACATGCTTACAGTAGAAGCTGCAGTTAGAACTAAATCAGCTGCAACTGTTAAGGCGGGTGATGTATCATCAGTATCAGTTGTTATTGTTGAAGCTGGGGAAAGCTATGAAGTAGAAGCAAGTACAACTGTAAGATTTTATGAACCAGATGGTACAGAAATTCCAGATGGTACTATTATTATGGGGCCAGCTTATATTAACCGCGTTACATTCGTTGAAACATCAAGTACTGGTTACTGGACAGATGACTATGCTCTTGGTTTAAGTGTAATTGCAAAACCAATTGAAGGTTTAATGTTACAAGGTGCTGCAGCTTACGGTGTTTCTGGTGACAAAGAAAATGATCTTTCAATGTTTGCTGGTGCTTCTTACAAAATGCCTATTGGTATGTTTAGCTTAATGCCTGTTGTTACTTATAATCTATACACAAATGTAGACACAGAAGTAGAAACAGCAAACGGTCTTGGCTTAGGTGTACACTTTGGTTGGGGTGAAGCAACAGATGGCGATTCTGTACTTTATGGTTTCTATGACACAAACCTCGCTTACGTAGGTGCTGATGAAGGCGATGGCGACCTTATGCCTGGTATTTCATTATTCACAAATCTTAGCTTGATGGAAAATGCAATGGATGCACAACTTCCAATTATGGTTATGGTGCACACAGGTGACATTATTCCTAACTTAAGCGCACAAGTTCTTTTCTCATCAAACATTGCTAAAGATGCGAAAGCTCTTGCTTGGTTAAATCCTGCTGCTCCAGTGCAAAGTGCAGCTGCTGCTATGGGTGCTGCATCAACCAAAATGGCAACTCAAATTGGTTTTGCTGCAGACTATGACATCATGGTTGGCGATATTACAATTACTCCTAAAGCTGGTGTATTAGTTGGTATTGCAGCTTCAGAAAGCGGTAGCAACACTACTTCTGGAACAAGCATCATGCCTCGTTTTGAAACAAACGTAGCTGGTCTTGTAGACAACACAACATTCACTCTTGGATGGGGTAATGCTGCATTTGCTTCAGGTAAAGCATCAATTGGTGGAGCTGACACAGAAGCAGAAACTGAAAAATTAGGTGAAATTACACTTAAAGCAGAAATCGCTCTTTAATTCTAACAAATTAATTTGCGTTTAACGCAAAAAGGCTTTCCTTAGGGGAAGCCTTTTTTTTGGGTTGTGGGGGTGTTACTCAACACTCAAAAGTGATAATTCTTGCGTAATTCTTGTGGCTAAAAATAACCAATCTTGGTGGGGGTGAAAAAATAAAGATTTTCTACGCCATGAAGGAGATTCTTCCTGTAGCCTAGCAGAAAGCAAAGTCAGAATGACGCTCTAGTCTTGTGGTGGGTGCAATTCGTTCCTTAGTGCTTGAAAGGATACTGTTACTTATTTATTATTAATTAACTTAATTTCTTCTTCTGAAAGGCCTGTAAGCTCAGAAATTTCGGTAATGGTAAAACCCTTTTGCAAAGCAATTCTAGCAGTTTGTATATTAGCTTCATTTTTTCCTTGAGTTAATCCTTGAGTTAATCCTTCCGCGCGACCTTCCTCTAGTCCTTCTTGAATACCGAGACTTCTGCCTTGCTCTCGCTCAACTTCAAACATGTGCTCTTGGGTCATATAGTAAGCTTGGAGGTCTCGATATTTTTCCATGAGTTCTACATCACCAGAAAATTTTTCATAGCGCTCGTATACTTCTTCAAAAATAGGGTTTGATGAAACTATTTCCATTTTATCTTCCTCCAAATTCTTTGATGTAAAAAACTTTATCCAAAGTTCTAAGTCTTTGTTTTCGTTCGTTAATTCCTTTTTTAGTTCAATGAAATGTACTTCCCAGTCTTTACTGAGCTCATGTCCAGTTGTAATTTCTTTCATTCGAAATACACTGTGTATCTTGTTTGATACTACGTGTATGTTACAATTTAATATGCTAACACTTATTATCGGTTTTAAACTTGTGTAGTCAATTTTTCTTGACTTTTTTTCTTTTACATGCTCTATAGCTATATTTACTTGCTTTGCATAGTTTACAGCTATGTAATACAAAACACGCGATATATATCCTGCGTTTGCAATGTTTTGTACCTCTACCATAACGATTTCGTCTGTTTCTGTTCGTGCCTTTACGTCCACAACGGTTTGACGTTCTAGCACATTTTCTTTTAAGTTAAAAGTGTCCAAAAGCTCTACAGTCTTAAAAGGCACTTGGTTTGCATCCTTTCTAAGGGCATTTAGAAAATGGAGCAAAATTCTTTCACTACCAACATCAGCAAATAGATACCGTGCAAAGTAATCATTTGTTGGTATTAAAATGTCTTCATCAGTATTTACCATAATTATACCTCTTTTTTATATTTTCAGCAACTGCAAATTATCATAAATGTAATAGTTTGATAATTTGCAAATTTCTATCTCTCACATATATATTATAGTGTTTTATATGAAAAAAAATAAAAAATTTATTATTGAGGAATGTTTTTCTGTAAAATTGAACTAATCAAGGAGTCTTGTTGGGGATGTGAACAGATATGAGAAAAAAATCAGGATGGCAAGTTAAATATAAAAATTTACGGTTACTATTTTTGTGCTTTTACCACAGGAAACAATAAGCACATAATGGCGGCAAAGATGTACATAAGAGCGCTCATACCAAAATTATCTGCTATATAACCGGCTAATGGTGCAAACACTATAATAAAAAGTGATTTTAATTGTGCAGAAACGCTCAAAATAGTTGCTCTTTGTGCTTTTTCCATATTATCATCAATAACATCAATAAAAATAGGCTTTCGAAGGTTTTGCCAAAAATTTACTAATACAAAGAAGGTGCACACAAGTATCGTATACCCTAGCGAAAGGCCCAAGGCAATTAAAGTGAATGCAAAGAGTACATATAAAACATTTAGGGATGTTTTTCCTCCTAAAAAAGCTTTTAGTCTAAATGAATTTTTAGAAGCAAGTGCACTTAATACATTTAATATAGTGTACATGAGACCCAAAAGAATAGCTAGGTTATCTTCTGCACTTATATTTGAAAAAACGACTAACCCTGTTCCAATAACTATGGCACTGAGAATAGGTTGGATATAATCTTTCATTGAGCTTAATACTGCTTCAAAAACACCATTTGCAAAAAGAAGACATTGTAATGGTCTATTATGTAGCAAACTTTTTTTCATGAGTGCTAGGTGATCAGTAAATTTCATGTGCTCATCTACTTCTCCCTTGTCAAGTGATTTAGGGTATGATAATACAAGAAAAAAGTCTATAATGTAGGGAATTGTCGATGCTAAAAATATATAGCCTGAGTTTGGTACATTGAGAATAATTACAATACCAAGAACAGAACTTATGGCACTGCCAGCAAGTGAAGCACTTCTTGTTTTACCGTATACATATGTTTTATGTTTTTCCCAGCCTTTTTGTTCAAGGTACGAATACACCATTGCTTTATGACTTCCAGAACGAAAGGCTTCTCCGAGTCCAAAAAACACCATTGCCATTGCAGCTGCGAAAAAACCTGTGCTTATAAAGAAAACTATAAACGAAATAATGTAAAATAAAAAGCATGCGTACAATTCTTTTTTTCGACCAAAGTAATCTGCAATAATTCCAGATGGTATTTCAAAGACATTAATAATTATTTCGCGTATAGAAAATAAAAATCCTATTTGCAATAAGCTTAAATCGTTGCCAGCTAGATATATGAGTAAGTAGGGTTCAAAGAATTTTAAATTTTTTAATAGTCCGTAAAGTGAAAACTTTTTAATAAGAATATCTTTATTTATCATTCCGTAATCTATTGTATCGCTCTGCATATTTTACTATATAATTATATTGATGTTAGTGCAAGTTAAACTATGCCCCCCCCACTGGTTTTGCTGAATATTTTTTTGGTTATTAAAAAAATCAAACTTATTTTTAGTCATTTGATATTTTTCACTTGCGTTTTACTAAAAACAGTGATAAAATATATATATAATGAAATATTTTACGGAGGTAAAAAAATGAAAAAACTTTTCTTTTTTGTAATTGCATTAACATTGATTTCTTCAATGGTTTTTGCAGGTGGTTCAAACGATGCAGCAGCTAGCGATATGCCTACTGTGCGAATTATTACCGATGCAACTGGTATTGACGATAAGTCATTTAATGCCGCAGCATGGAGAGGAATCCTAGAATTTTACGGCGATACTTGGGAAGATCAAGATGGTCGTGGAACTCTTTACGACGTAGTTACTTGTCAAACACAAGACTTGTATGTTCCTAACTTAAAACAAGCTGCAGACCGTGGTTATGATCTTATCATAGCAACAGGCTTTACATTTGCTGATGCAGTTGGTGAGGTTGCACGAGAATATCCTGAACAACCATTTATGATTGTTGATGTTAGCTGGATTGGTGTTCCTAATGTTCAAGAGTACATTTATGCTGAAGAACAAGGTTCATTCTTTGTTGGTGCAATTGCAGCATTAAAAGCACAAGAAGACGGTATCGCAAACCCTAAATTTGGATTTATCGGTGGCGTACCTGGTGGAACAATTACAAAGTTTGAAGTTGGTTATATCCAAGGTCTTAGACATGTTATGCCTAACTTACCTGATTCTTCAATTGTTGACTATTACACAAATGACTGGGGCGCACCGGACAGAGCAAAGGCTCAAGCTAAAAACTGGTACGATTCAGGTGTTTATACAATTTTCTCAGCTGCAGGTGGTAGTGGAAACGGTACTATTGCACAAGCTAAAGAATATCGTGTACAAGGCCAAAACGTATGGGCAATTGGTGTAGACTCTGATCAACACGAAGAAGGTATTTACGAAGGCGACATGTCTGCTGTTTTAACTTCAATGTTAAAACTTGTTGAAACATCTGCAATTATGTCTTTAACTGATATCAAAAACGGAACATTTGAAGGTGGCGTAATTGAACTTGATATGGCTAGAGACGGTGTAGGCTATGCTTCTACAAACTCTGAGCTTTCTGACGATATCATTGACCAAGTTGAAGACATCAAAGCTGACATTATTTCAGGCGACATCATGGTTTACAAAACATATGCAGATTCTCTTGCAGCTGGTGTTGTTCCTGCTGGTTTGGGTGCAAAAGACGACTAATCAATTAATAATTATTAATTGATAATTACGAATTAATAGTTATTTTGTTGATGAGTGGTTGCATGTATGCAACCACTCGTTTTATAAAAAGAAGTGTACAATGAATGAAAATATTATAGAAATGGTTGGGATTACAAAAACCTTTCCCGGTGTAGTTGCTAATGATAATGTTACCGTTACAGTTAAAAAAAACGAGGTATTGTCGCTCTTAGGCGAAAATGGCGCCGGAAAGTCTACGCTTATGTCCATATTATTTGGGTCATATGCTGCTGACAAGGGTACCATTTCTGTGAATGGAAAACAAGTTAGCATAAAGAACTCTAATGATGCTACAGACCTTGGAATTGGTATGGTGCATCAACATTTTAAGCTTGTCCACAATTACACTGTTACAGAAAACATAGTATTGGGACTTGAGTCAACAAATCGCTTTGGTATTCTTGATTTAAAAGTGGCCGAAAAGCGTGTAAAAGAACTTTCAGAAAAATACGGCCTTATGGTTAATCCAAGCGCTAAAATTGAAGATATCACCGTTGGAATGCAACAACGGGTTGAAATATTAAAGGTGCTCTACAGAAATGCAAACATAATCATTTTTGATGAGCCCACAGCTGTGCTTACCCCACAAGAAATAGATGAATTAATAAATATTATTCGTCTTTTAAAAGATGAGGGTAAAACAATTATTATTATTACTCACAAATTAAAAGAAATAAAAGCAGTAGCTGATCGTTGTACCGTATTGCGCAGGGGAAAACTCGTTGATACGGTAGTTGTAGCAGATGTTACAGAGCATGATCTTGCAGAGATGATGGTTGGAAAAGCGGTTAATTTTTATATAGATAAAGAACCTTCAAACCCATCGAGAACAGTGTTAGGGTTAAAGCATGTCTCAGTGAAGGACTCAAGAGGACACCTAGCAGTAAACGATTTAACCTTGGGCGTTAGAGCAGGGGAGATTGTTGGGGTTGCAGGTGTTGATGGAAACGGACAATCAGAGCTAATATATGCTATTACAGGGCTTTCACCACTTGAATCAGGGCAGATCTTTTTGAATGGAAATGACATATCAAAGTATTCAATTAGAAAACGTATTGAAGCTGGTATTTCACATATACCAGAAGATAGACATAAACATGGCTTTGTATCTGAGTTTACGGTTGCTGAAAATATTGTTATAAAAAATTATTATAAAGCTCCATACAGCCAACGTTTTGGTTTGCTAAATTTTAGTGCAATGGATAAAAAAGCTACGCAGCTTATAGAAGATTTTGACATTAGAGCAGGTCGTGGGGCATTAACTGCAGCTGGAAGTATGTCTGGTGGAAATCAGCAAAAACTTATTATTGCACGCGAAGTAGAACTTGCACCTGAAGTATTTATTGTTGCACAACCTACCCGAGGATTGGATGTTGGTGCTATTTCATATATACGAAAGAGAATTATTGAAATACGCGACCAAGGTGCAGCGGTGTTACTAATTTCTTTCGAGTTAGATGAAATAATGAATCTTTGTGATAGAATCGCAACAATTTCTAAGGGTTCTATTGTTGGTCTTTCTAATGCGGGCGAGGTTACTGAGAGAGAAATAGGGGCTATGATGGCTGGTGCAAAAAAACAAAGTAATGAGGTGGCATAATGAAGCAAAAATCTATTAAACAAATTGATTATAATCGGCATGCCTTTGTGAACTTTTTACTCCACTCAGATTCAGCAGTTTCTGTATTAGTAGTTCTTTTAGGTTTTTTTGTTGGTTCTCTGCTAGTGTTAGTAGTTGGTAGGAACCCAGCTGGAATGTATGAGTCTTTTTTACAAGTGCTTACAGGAATTTTTTGGAATAACCGAGGTGAAATGCGCTGGGAAATTCGCTATGTAGGCGAATGGATTAACATTTCAGTTCCTTATATTTTATGTGGTTTAACAATGGGTTTTGCTACTCGAGCTGGGCTTTTTAATATTGGTGGTGAAGGCCAATATTTAGCAGGGCTAACCGTAGCAACCGTAGTTGGACTCTATGGTCCACAAGTATGGGGCCTTCACTGGATGTTGGCAGTTTTACTTGCAGTATTTGCCGGAGCATTGTGGGGCGGAATAGTTGGCTTTTTAAAAGCAAAGTTTGAAGTTTCAGAAGTTGTTGCTACCATCATGCTTAATTATATAGCCTTGTTTTTAGCGCGTATTGTGTTGTTACGTATACCAGGTTCAAACACCTATCAAACACCTCACTTTCCTGAAACTGCATCAATAAGGCTTGATTTTTTTGATTTAATCACTAATACCTCTAAAATGAATTTAAGTATTTTCTTTGTAGCTATAGCAGTTATTTTGTATTGGTTTTTGATGGAAAAAACAAACCTAGGTTTTGGTCTACGAGCCACGGGCTTTAATAAAAATGCAGCACTGTGCTCAGGTATCCCAGTTATAAAAAGTATTGTATTAGCAATGGCGATATCAGGCGCTTTTGCAGGTCTAGCAGGGGCTTCTGTTGCTCTTGGTTCTTTTGAATTTGGAAGAATTCCTACAGTATTAGAAGGCTACGGGTTTGCAGGAATTGCGGTAGCCCTTGTTGGTAACTCTACAGCTGGTGGAACTTTGGTAGCAGGCTTACTTTTTGGAATGCTCGCCCGTGCGCAAGGTATAATGCAAGAAAATGGTATTCCAAAAGAAATAACGCTTATTATACAAGGTTTAATAGTTGTATTTATTGCACTTAGGGCAGGCTTAAAAATGTACCTAGCATATCAACAAAAGAAAGAACTTGAAAAATCGCTTTCAGAAGCAAGCGCTAAAACGGAAGGAGATGAATAATGGATGTTTTACTTGGAATGATTCCTTCAATTTTAATGATTGTAGCTCCAATTTTAATCGCAGCTACAGGCGGTATGATTTGCGAAAAGTCAGGTGTTGTAAATATAGCCTTAGAAGGTTTAATGGGTATGGGAGCTTTTACTGCTGCCGCTACACATGTACTGCTTGAATCAGGTTTTACCGGATCTGTATGGGTTGCTCTCTTATTCGGTGCTATTACTGGTGGCATATTCTCACTCATTCATGCCTATGCTGCGGTTTCGCTTAATGCAGATCAAACTATTTCGGGTACAGGTATAAATCTTCTTTCAACGGGGTTAACGGTCTTCTTTTCACAAATTCTTTTTAATGCAGATAGAACAAGGCAATACCAATTAGGTATGCTACCAGGTGCATTTGGTATATATCCAACAGCATTAATAGCTCTTTTTGTTATTGTAGGCTCATGGTTTTTCTTGTATAAAATCCCATTTGGCTTACGCCTTCGTGCTTGTGGTGAGCATCCACATGCTGTTGAATCTGCAGGTGTCCCCGTTAAAAAGATGCGTTATATTGCAGTAATTATTTCTGGGGTTTTGGCAGGGCTTGCAGGCGGTTGTTTAGTGCTTACTCAAACAATTCAATACACCGCAAACACGATAAATGGTGCTGGCTTTATTGCTATTGCGGCAGTTTCATTTGGACGATGGAGGCCTTTAGGAATTACAGGATCTTCGCTACTGTTTGGTTTTGCTGTAGCATTTGCAATTTATGTTGTAAATATTCCGTCATTAAGAGATCTTTTTCCGTCAGAGTTCTTTAGTTTACTACCGTATGCAATTACACTTTTAGCCCTAGTTGTTTTTAGTGGAAAAAATTACGCACCTAAAGTAGCTGGTAAGCCATATGTGCAAGGTTCGAGTTAATGGTTAGTAAGGAATTTATTTTAAAACTCTTTGAAGGCTTTTCTATTGAGAGGTGGACAGATTTGGTGCGCCCATTTGATTTAATTGAAATGGATAAGTCAAGTGAAAAAATGGTGATTGCGTACATGCTTGCAAAGTTTGAAGAGCATGATGGCAAAGTTATTGATTGGCAGTGGCTTATGTACGCTTCACTCTTTGAAATATTAAAAAAAATAGCACTTTGTGATATTAAGTCTCCGTTACAACGAAGAATAAAACACGATTACCCTGAAGAGTATGAGCAATTAAATGAGTGGGTACTACAACAATATAAGGACATAATGCACGATGAAGAATTGTTTTCTATGTTCTCAAATTATATTCGCTCACAGAATGCAAAGAAAAATAATCAAACTTTAACGCAAAGGATTTTTACAGCAGCTCACAAATATTCAGCTTTTAGAGAATTTGAAATGCTCGCAGTTGTAAACGAAGATTTTCGTTTAAAAAATATTGAGCGTCAATTAAATGGTGATATTCAACCTTATTTAGATTTAAAAGGTTTGCAACTACTGCTTACGAAACAAAGACCATATGAGTTTTTAATGGTAATTGAGCAGCTTCGTTTTCAAGCTCGTTGGAATCAAACACCGCGAGTTCCAAAAACAACTGTACTAGGTCATTCATTTTTTGTTGCGCTTTTAACCTTACTGCTAAGTAGAGACTCTGCAAAAAGTTATTCAGAATTGATGGGCAACTCATTCAAATTTTGTGAAAAAAGAATTTACAATAATTATTTTTCTGCATTGTTTCATGATTTACCAGAAGCGGTAACGCGCGATATTATTTCACCAGTAAAGCAAGCTACGGACACTCTTTCTTCAATAGTAAAGCAAATTGAAGCAGATATGATTAACGAAGAACTTATTCCATTGATGGAAAAATTTTATGTTGATGAGCTTATATACTTTACCGACGATGAGTTTGAAAACAGGATAAAAGATGGCCCTGCATCATCAAAAATAAACATTACCTATGATGACTTAAATGAAAAATATAATGAAGATGCTTTTTCACCTGTTGATGGAAAACTCGTGCGATGTGCAGACCATATTGCAGCCTTTGTAGAAGCACACAGTTCAATTAATCATGGTATTACATCAATTCAATTAACAAAAGGTAAAGAAAACCTTAATAAGCTATATCAAAAGGGCAATATTATAAATGGGATAGATGTACACTCAATTTTTGCTTCTTTGGGGTAAACGTAATATAAAAATATACCGATAGTATAGTGTATGAAAAATCTAATTTGCCTTATAATATATGTATGTATGGTATGTGCTGCCATGCCTGTCTTTTCTCAAAGTACTACTCACACAGTGCAAAAATCTGAAACCTTGTATTCTTTAAGTAGAAAATATGATGTAACAGTTCAAGAAATTCAAAGTGCAAATAATATGGGTTCAAGTAATGCTATTTCTGTTGGACAAAAGCTTATAATTCCAGGTCAAGAATCTGGAACTGCGGCTAATAGCACAGCAAATTATGATGAGTACAAAGTAGTTTCTGGTGATACACTTTACAGTATATCTCGTAAGAATGATATAAGTGTTGATGAGCTTAGAAATATCAATAATTTATCATCTACATCTGTACTTAAAATAGGACAAGTATTAAAGGTGCCTGGAGAATCACAGGTTGTAGCAACAGGTTCTACGCCTGTACCTATTCTGCCTACTACAACAGAAGATCCTAGGGAAGTAAGCACTAGAAGGGGTGATACAAGCTTAGTATGGCCTGTAAAGGCAACTGAAGTAAATTATGTTACGGGGAAAATTTCTGGCGTTGCTCTTACAGGAACTCAAAATGAGGAAGTAAAAGCTATTCGCTCTGGTACCGTATTATTTAGTGGAATGTATCGCGGTTTTGGGCAAGTTGTCTTTGTTCAAGATACCACTGGACATATTTATGTCTACACTGGACTGAGCACTCTATCTGTAAACAAGGGAGACTTTGTTGCGTACGGCACTATCCTTGGCAATATTGGACACGATGCGCTTTCAGGAAAAGACAGAATGAACTTTATGGTATATAAAAATAACTCTCCACTGGATCCTGCAAAGGCGCCTAGGGGATAGGTAATAATTACTAATTAAAATACTATTTCCAAGACTTCTTCTATACGTGAAACTGGATGAAACTGTATTCCTTTTTTTACGTGCTCAGATATCTCATCTAAATCTCGTTCATTTTGCTTAGGTATAATAACATGCTTTATGCCATTGCGCCTTGCAGCAACAGTTTTTTCTTTTAAACCACCAATTGCCAATACTTGACCCGTTAATGATAATTCGCCAGTCATTGCAATATTTTTCTTAATTGGCTTGTTCTTTAACAAAGATAATAATGTTGTTACCATTGTTATACCCGCAGATGGGCCATCTTTTGGCGTTGCGCCTTCGGGAATATGTAAGTGTATAGTATTCGAGGTAAAAAACTCTAAATCCTTGATTTTATTGTTAAGGGCATATGATCTTACCCATGAAAGTGCTATACTTGCAGATTCTTTCATAACGTCACCAAGCTTACCTGTTAGTTTAAGCCCTTCTTTTCCAGGAACACTGATTGCTTCTAAGAGAAGTGTATCACCGCCCATGCTCGTCCATGCAAGGCCAATTGCCGTTCCTGGTGTTTCTGCCTTTTTTTTATCATCCTCATCATTAAAGATGGGCTTTCCTAAATAAGTGATAATATCTTCAGTTGTTGGTGTAAAAGGTACATCTAAGAGCATATCCACTTCTTTTTGCTTTTGTTTTTCTTCGCTACCCACAACATAACTTTTAATTTTTCGTTTATTTTTTGAGTTTTCTTTTTTTTGTGCTCCTACTACGGCATCATATTCTTTTTTTGCTTCTACCTTAATATTTAGTAGCTCGTCAACCTTTTTTTCAGTTTCAGGGTTTGATAAGAGGCTCGTTGCATATTTTCGATGTAACTTGTCAAGATTTTTCTCTAGATTTCTAACCCCCGCTTCTCTAGCATATGAGTTTGCTATAAACAATAATGTAGTGTTGTCATAGCGTACTTGATTTTTTGAAAGACCATTCTTTGATAAACTCTTTGGAACAAGGTATTTTTTTGCTATTGCTACTTTTTCTTGAGCAATGTACCCAGAAAGGTGTATTATTTCAGCTCTGTCACGCAGTGGTGCAGGAATGCCTTCGAGGGTGTTGGCAGTCAATATAAATAGTATATTTGAAACATCAAAAGGTACATCCAAGTAGTGATCTCTAAAATCTTTGTTTTGCTCAGGGTCCAATACTTCTAATAACGCACTTGAAGGGTCCCCATGATAGCTTGATCCCATTTTATCAATTTCATCAATCATAAAAACGGGAGCTTTAGATTTTACGATTTTTAATCCTTGGATAATCTTTCCTGGCATAGCTCCAACGTAGGTTCTTCTATGCCCTTTTATTTCAGCTTCATCTTTCATACCACCAACTGAAAACCTAAAAAAGGGTTTTTTCATAGCTTTTGCTATTGAGTGTCCTACGCTTGTTTTTCCTACCCCTGGAGGTCCTACAAGTAAGATTATAGAGCCTTTGCTGTCATTCTTTAACTTTCGTACTGCTAAGTATTCTATAATCCGTTTTTTGACATCTTCAAGCCCATAGTGATCATTATCTAAAATTTGTTGTGCTACTGAGAGACTGTAGTTTTCCTGTTCCCCATTGAGCCAAGGAAGTGAAATTATTGTTTCGAGGTATGTTCTGGTAATGTTATAATCTCCAGAGTGAGGGTCCATTAAATTGAATTTATCTAACTCGTTTGTAACTGCCTCAAGCACTTCGCCTTCAAAGTTAAAGGCATCTATTTTCTCTTTAAATTTTTGGTAATCAGAAGACTTTGCATCGCTAACGAGGCCGAGCTCTTCTTTTATTGATTTTAATTCTTCTCTTAAAAAATATTCGCGCTGATTTTTTTCAATTTTTTCATTAAGCTCACTTTGCACCTTTTTTTGAATACGGAGAAGCTCTTGTTCTTTTTTAATAAATACTAAAACTGTTTCCATTCTGCGTGGAATATTTTGCATTTCTAAAATTCTTTGTTGGTCTTCTTTTTCAATATTTAATATTGATGCTATGAAGTCTGCTATTTTTCCGGGATGGTCTATGTTAATCATGTTTAGACGCATCTCTTCAGAAAAAAGAGGATTGTTTTCCGAAATTTCTTTCATTTCACTCATTAGAGTTCTAGTAAGAGCTTTAACCTTAAAGCTTTGTTCCTCTGTGTCATCGAGGTAATTTATTGCAGCTATAATAGGATTAGTATGGCTTATTTGCTCTACTAGTCTAAACCTTTTGAGAGTAGAAATAAATATATTTATTCCACCATCAGGTAAGTTTATTTTTTTAATAATTCGTGCAACGGTACCAACACTATGTAGGTCAGAAAAAGTTGGTTTTTCACTTTCTGTTTTTAACAAAACAATTCCAATGTGTCCATTATCTGCATATGCATCTTCAACAACTTGTATATCTTCAGCTGCGCTTATCATAAGAGGTGTAAAAATCCCAGGAAAAATGGGGCGTCCTGAAATGGGAAGTATTCTAAGAGTATTTGAAAGTGGTTGTTCCACTGGAATGATTATTTTTTCAGACATTGTATCTCCTCAGTAGTAAAGTTACTTATATTAAATATATCTAAATTTATGGGTAAAAACAAGTGATTTTAAAAAAAATATTACCTTGTGATTTTTCTTTCTATATGATATTATAATAATTATGAAAAATTCTTTGGTATCAGCTGGTCTTAAGTTGTCAATATTAACACTTGTTTCAAGGTTACTAGGATTAGTGCGAGAAATGACAAAGGCCCATTTTTTAGGTACCTCTGCACTAGCAGATGCATTTGGCATTGCCTTTATGATACCTAATTTGCTAAGGCGCCTCTTTGCAGAAAACTCAATTTCTATTGCATTTATTCCAACCTTTAAGTCTTATATTGAAAATAAATCAATTGATAAAAATACGATACACCAATTTATATGTGCAACATTTACTCTTGTAAGCTTTTTAAGTGCACTTGCCGTGTCAATAGGTATTATTATTACGCCATATATTTTACCATTTTTTGTAGAAAGTTCTACCAGTGATATAATTCCAGAGATGACTGTTTTAACACGAATTATGTTTCCATACTTATTTGTTATTTCTATTGCGGCTTTCTTTCAAGGGATACTAAATGGAATCAAAATTTTTGCACCTTCGGGCTTTACACCTATTTTATTTAATATTAGTGTTATTGGCGCAACATACGCATTATCCCCTTATACTGAAAACCCTGCAAGAGCAATGGCCTACGGAGTAATTATTGGGGGAACCTTACAATCGCTTTTTCAACTTCCATTTGTTATTAAATCTGGTTTTTTTCCATTTTTTTGTAGCCTAAAAAAGGCGTTTAAAAATCCTGGGACAAAAAAGGTTTTATCTCTCGTAGCACCAACAGTTGCTGGAATGGCTGTGTACCAACTTAATGATGTTGTATCTACAATTCTAGCAGGGAGGCAAGGGGAGGGAATTGTCTCTAGTTTGCAGTATTCTATTCGCTTACAAGAATTGATTCTTGGTATATTTGTAGTATCAATTAGTACTGTTATTCTACCAGACTTATCAACCTATGCAAAAAACAAAGATAAAACAGCGTTTAATGAAATACTCAATAAAGCCACACATATTATTGCGCTTGTAACCATACCAATTACATTTTTTGCCTTGCTTTTTGGTGAAAACATCATTAGGCTCGTATATGAATCAAATCAATTTACAGATACCTCAGTAAAGCTTACACTGCATGCTTTTGTATTTCATATAGCTGGACTGTATTTTATAGGTTTAAACAGGATTATTGCACCTTCATTTTATGCCCAGCAAAATACAAAACTTCCGACACTTGCAGGGATAATAGGTTTTGGGGTGAATATTGTGCTAGCAATTATTTTGGTTAACTTTATGAGTGGTGGTGGGATTGCGCTTGCATTGAGTTTAGCAAGTGCTATAAATACTATAATGCTTTTTATCTTTTTACGGAAAAATGACTTAGTGGGTATTAAGAATCTCTTAGCATCAAATCTCCTGTATGCCCTCAAGCTTATTGTTCTTTCTTTACTCTCACTTTTTATTGTGTACACAATAAAAAGTGAGGTATTTAGATGGTTTTTATCATATCATCGCTTTATTTCTCAAGGTGTTCCCTTGCTTATGTGTGCAATAGTTTTCGCATTGTGTGGTATTGTGCTATTAATTCTTGTAAAGGATCCCTTAGTATTATCAGTATTGAAAAAAAGAAAGCTGCACTAATTATATAATTTATTGCGAAGATTTTACAAAAATATTTTTTCTAAATGTAATAAAAAGTATAAGAGATGTTGTAGCTGAAAGTATATCGCTAATTGGCTCAGCTGCTAGCACTCCCCAAAATCCTAAATCTGTTACACGCGGTATAATAATGGCCAGTGGAGTGAGGAGGATTATTTTTCTAAGCATAGCAAGGAAAACAGATATTTTTGCTCTTCCAGTTGCAACGAAAGCTTGCTGGCATGCCATTTGTATACCCATAAAGGCCATGCCAAAAATATACAAGCGTAAAGCAGTTACTCCAAGAGCAATAAGGTTTTCGTCGTCCGTGAAAAGGCCTATAAAACTTTCTGGAATGGCTATGATTAATCCTACCATTGCACTTGCAAATATACAGTTTATAATAAAAAGCCATTTAAAAGTTTCTTTGGCTCTTGCTTCATTTTTTGCACCAAAATTATAACTTATAATAGGTTGAGCACCTTGGCCCAGTCCCATAATAGGTAAAAATACAATTTGCATCAGGCTAAAGAATATTGCCATAAGGGCTACATGATTATCGCCGCCATAAATCTGCATGCTTTTATTAAACACGAGCTGAATAAGGCTTTCTGTTGACTGCATAATAAAGGTTGCAATACCTAGTGAAAAAATACCTTTAAGAATAATTGGTGATAATACAAGATTTTCTTTGCGTATACGTAGAATGCTCTTTTTGCCTAGAAAAAAACATATTACCCACGTTGCCGAAACTGCTTGACTTATTATGGTTGCTAGAGCGGCACCTTTAACACCCATATCAAAGTAAAAAATAAAAATAGGATCTAAAATAATATTTAAGATACAACCAATAAGTACCGTCATCATGCTTGTTTTTGCAAACCCTTGATTTGTAATAAACATATTAAGCCCAAGCGTAATTTGAACAAAAATAGTACCAAACAAATATATAGATAAATACCCAGATGCAAACTCAATGGTATTATTGCTAGCTCCAAATGCAAATAAGATTGGCTCTCTAAAAATCATAAAGAAAACGGTGAGTATTATAGAAATACCAATGGTGAGCGTTATAGCATTTCCCAGTAGCTTTTCTGCTGTATTATTGTCTTTCGCACCCATGGCAATGGCCGCTCTTGTTGCTCCTCCTACACCGATAAGAGAAGCGAACGCAATAATTATAGAAATTATTGGAAATGAAACACCTAATCCAGCTAGGGCTAAGGCACTAACATCGGGAATACGTCCAACGAATATTCTATCTACTACATTATATAAAAGCTGAACAATCTGTGCTAAAACAGTAGGAATTGCCATTTTTAAGATAAGAGGGACAATGGGGGTTGTTTCTAGGTGATTTTTATCCATTCGGTATTATATAGTGATGCTAATGATCAGTCAATAGGATATTCAGGGGCTATTCCTAAAGGAGTATGTAACACTGGGCAGCCTAAATCCATATTAAATTTCTTCTCTGATCCTATAGTAGTAATTGGTCCATGCCCTGGGTATACAACAGTAGTATCAACATGTATAAATAACTTCGTTTGAATATTTGTTACTAAAAGCTTTCTTGCGTAAGGGTTTGTTGTTGTTCCTATCGTTCCCGCCAATAAAGAGTCACCTGTAAAGATGGAGTTTTCAATTTTGTATGCCATAGAATCTGGGGTGTGTCCAGTAATTGAAAAGTAGTTTACTTTTAGTGATGCAATCGTGAGTATGCCATCTCCTTTTAATATAATTGCATCTGAAGTCATTAATTCCGAGTAAGCAGCATACACCTTTGGTTGATATATTTTTTGCAAAGCATATAATCCTTCAGATAAAGAATTATGGCTATGCGTTACAAGAACGGCAACAAGTCTATAGTTATCGGTTTCAATGTGTTCAATCATTTTTGATGTAATTTTTCCAGGATCGATGATTAACGCTTCTTTTGTTTTTGTATCTAAAACGATGTATGAGTTATATCCGGTGATATGATTTCTATGATTATAAATTTTCACTTTTTTTCCCCTCAAAATCAAGTAAATCATTTTCAGTTTGATCAAACCATGCTTCTCTCGTATTTGAAGATTTAAAAGAAACATTTTGATGCTTGCTTTTAAAGAAACATGTTTTTTTTATGTTACAGTTGCAAAATGTTGTAGTAATAAAATTTGCACGGATAAATGCAGAGCCAAATAAGTCTGAATCATCAAATGATGAGTTAAGTGTTGTAATCCCATTGAAATTACAATTCATTAGATCAGAATTTAATAGGGTGACATTTGAAAAAGTTGAACCTGAAAATGATGAAAAATGTATGCTTGTTTGCATCATCGAGCACTCTGAGAACATTGAAAATTCCGCAATACACATTCTCATTCTAATACCATCAGCTTTAATATTCTTAAATGTACAGTTTAAAAAAGTACAACCATAAAATTTCTTATTAGAAAAATTGAGGTCTTCAAAGTGCAAGTCTTTAATTGTTAGTCCAACGAGTTTTTCGGTATTAATTATGTGGTTTTTTAATTCATCCTTTGACATCGTAGGATTTTCAAACATGATTTTCTCCTATAAAAGCAATATATTATTATACCATGTAAGGGTTGTATGGGCAAGACATAAAATAGTATAGGCAATGTCTTGAACATATTCACTTTAAGATGTATTATAAAGAATGTGTTATAAATGTGCAAAGCCTTTAGAGTGTTCTCGCCCCATTTCACGAAATGAAACGTGTCCACACTGCTTAGCAGATGTGCGGTGCTGTAAGAATTGTAAACACTATTCAGTAGGCGCACATTATGACTGCAAGGAAAATATTGAAGAACTCGTAGTTGAAAAAGAACGCTCAAATTTTTGTGATTGGTTTTCCTTAAATACGAGTGCTACAACTGTTTTTTCTGGAGAATCAAAAATCGAAAAAGCAAAGCAAGAGTTTAATTCACTTTTTGGAGATTAGTTTGATAGAAGATATTGACTTTATTTTTTTTGACTCGGGAACAGGTGGTCTTCCCTATATGCGTTACCTTACTGAAAAAAGCCCCTCTGCTCGATGTGTGTATTTAGCTGATACTAAAAATTTCCCTTATGGGATAAAATCTGCAGCTGAAATTACATTGGCTGCTAGCCTTGCTTTAAAGGGTATCTTAAAAAAGTATAAACCAAAGGCAATTGTTATTAGTTGCAACACGCTCTCAATTGTTGCATTAGATTTTTTTCGAAAAGAATTTTCTGAAATAGCCTTTGTTGGAACGGTACCTGCGATAAAAATGGCAGGAGAGCTGTCAAAAAACAGACGTATAGGCCTTCTTGCAACAAATAGAACTGTCGAAAGTGAATATGTTAAAAGTCTCATTTTTGATTTCGCCTCTGACTGTGAAGTGTTTTCTCGAGGTGATCCTAACCTTATTTCTTTTATCGAAAACTCATTTTTTAGCGCTACTGAAGAAGAAAAAGAAAACGCAGTTAAGCCCGCCATAGACTTTTTTAAGGAGAGAGATGTTGACACAGTAATTCTTGGGTGTACACATTTTTTACATATTGTAGATATTTCTTCAAAATTAGGTAAGCCTACCATAAAAATAATCGATTCATGTGCAGGGGTTGTAAAGCAAGCTTTGAGAGTTGCACCACTTGAAGAAAGCAATAATGAAAAACTGTTTGCACCTCTCTTTTATGTTACAGGCCACAGTATGAATCAAGATGACACAACATTTCAAGAGCGATATCAAACAATTGCCGAAAAAATGGGAATTAGGTACGGTGGGGTGATAGGCAATCAATAATGCATAATGCACAATTAACAATTGCGTACTGTTTAAAACAATAAAAACTGTTACAGGCACCGAGCTTAGCTGAAAATGTCAATATTTTCATGGTTTTGCTAATTCTCATGGTATTTGCAACAGTTTTAATGTTTTGTGTCAGTAATATTAGCTATTAATTGTTAATACTACATTGTCCATTATACATTATCTAACACTGCATAGATTTCTTTTTCTATATTGTCACAAAGTGTCGCAGCAGTTTTTTTAGCATCTCCTAGGCTTGTTACAATTGGCTCAACACTGTTAATATAAAACTTAATTTTTGGTTCGGTTCCACTTGGACGTGCACTAACAACTGTTCCACCGTCTAAGAAAAATTGTAATACATTACTTGAAGGTAAATCAATCTTTGTTTTTGCGCTTGGGTTTGTTGGGTCAAAGGTAAAACCTTCACCAACATCTCGAATTGTGTTTACAGTTTTTCCACCAAGTGTTTTTAATCCTTCAGAGCGAAGCTTTGCCATAAGATTTTTCATGGTTTGTGTTCCAGAAGATCCTAAAAACTCTTTTGCAATTGCTCTGTCTTCATAATAACCATATTCGCTATACAATTGATCGAGTCTTTCAAGCAAACTTATACCTTTAGAACGCCAATAGAGTGTCATTTCTGCACACATGGCTGCAGCTGACACACCGTCTTTATCTCGAACATCAGTTTCAACATTGTAGCCATAACTTTCTTCAAAGCCAAAAATATAATTTTTATCACCTTTAATTTCAAAGTCTTGCATAACAGAGGCTATCCATTTAAATCCTGTTAAGCATTCTGATAATTCTACACCATTTTTCTTTGCAATTGCATCAACCATTGGAGATGTTACAATTGAGCGAATCATTGCAGGTTTATTAGGCATTTTACCAAGTTCTTTTCTTGATACAATAATATAATCTGTTAAAAGAACACCCATTTGGTTTCCTGTAATGAGTACATAGTTTCCATCTTTATCGGGAACAGCAGAGCCAAAGCGGTCGGCATCGGGGTCTGTTGCCATAACAACATCTGCTTTTTCTTTTTTTGCTAAGTCGATAGCCATTTTAAGTGCTGGTGCTTCTTCGGGGTTTGGTTTCGAAACTGTTGGAAAGTTTCCATCTGGGTTTCTTTGTTCTGGAACAGTAATAACAGTGAGGCCTAAATCTCCCAGTACTTTCTCTACGTGCATTGCACCTGTACCATGAAGCGGTGTATAAACAACGCGCACTTCTTTTGCTTTTTCTTTTATGAGTTCGGGTCTAAAAAGCTGATCTTTACACATTGCCCAGTACTTATCATCAATTTCTGAATCTATCATCACAAGTTTTCCTTGTGCAATGGCATCTTCTTTTGAGATAGTTTTTACATCTGCTACCTTATTTACTTCTTCAATAATTCCAACATCATGTGGCTCTGTAACTTGTGCGCCATCTAGCCAATATGCTTTATACCCATTGTACTGTGGAGGATTATGCGAAGCTGTTACAACAACCCCTGTAACACAGCCAAGTTCTCTAATTGCAAAAGAAAGTTCAGGGGTTGGGCGCAGGCCTGTAAAAAGATATGTTTTAAATCCATTTGCACAAAAAATAAGGGCAGCATTTAAAGCAAATACATCAGAGTATCGTCTTGAATCATAGGCTATAACAGCCGCTAATGTTCCATCTTTTGCTTTTTCTGGTAGGGCTTTTATACAGTAACTTGCCAAACCTTGCGTTGCCTTGTTAATTACAAGCGAATTCATACGGTTTGTACCGCCACCGATAATTCCTCTAAGGCCACCTGTACCAAATTCAAGATTTTGATAAAACCTATCTTCTAGCTCCTTTATATCATCTTTTGTAATTAAGTCTACTACTTCTTGTTTAAACGCATCGTTTTTTTCTTCGCTAATATAATGATTTGCACGCCTAATAATATCGTCTTTATTCATGAAAACTCCTATTTGCAATTTATATAATTGCTATACCAAATACTATGAAAAATTGTGCTGCTAAATAAGTTAGCATAACAATAAATCGATGAAATGGAAACTCTTTAACAAAGATGGTATGCGAAAGTACTGCATCAGAAATTAAAAAGAGTAAACTACCAATAAAAATATGAATTATACTTTGTGGTATAGAGTTGAACCCACCTTGTAGATTGTAACCTACAAGCAAGAATAGAGCTATAGCATTTATACCAACGAGTAGGGTTGCATACACAATCATTGCAAGTCCAATAGGTCCTTTTTGACACTTATTCATAAACCATGTTGCTACTATAAGTGCAATATATAGTATTGATGCAATTACGATAAATAAAATTGGCACTGGTAAAAAGGTAAGTAGTGAAAAAATAACTATGAGGTAAAATACATGACCAAGAAAAAATGCTACAACACCCCGAATAAAGTTGTGAGTCTCTTTTTGCCTTAATAAGTACATGTCTCCCATGCCACCAAAAATAATACCTAGTGATAAAAGGATATTGTTTTGACTTAAAACAGATTCTCCTTTTGCTTGTGAAATAAAGCCCCATAACCCAAACACAAGCATTGGCATCAAAAGTGCTTTTGAAACATCTGCCAACTTATTGTTGTTAATAAGACAAACAACTAAGTGAAAAATTGAAACAAGAAAAAAAGGTATACACCATAATAAAAAATAAATATTCATATAAAAATTATACAATAAGTTTATAAAATAGTAAATCACAAACATACATGAATTATAAAAAAAGCATGCGTTTTTATATAAGCAGCAACTTAAATATATTAAGCTACTGCTTGTGAAACTATTTGTTTTCCTCGGCCATTATATCTGCTATGGTAAAGTGAGAAACAGCTTCATTTAGTGCTTCAACACTAGCCCTTCCACTTTCAACACCTTTTACAATTGTGTTAGAAGATTGACTTATGCTTTCAATATCAGATTTTATACCTTCTATGAGCATTAATACATTGTCGGATGCTGTTTTGTTAGAAACAATTGCTTGTTGTGTGACTACTAAAATATCGGCTGTGTTTGCCTTAATGATATGAGTAATTTCATCAACTCCCACCATGCTTTCAAATACTTGCCTTGATCCAATTGATTGTTCTTTCATGGCATTCTTTACTTCTTCGGTAATTTGCTCTACTTTTTTTATAACATTCATTGTTGTATTAGCTGCATCTGTTAAGCGGTCAGAAAACTCAACAATGTCATTGATGTATGCGGTTATAGAAACAATAACCTCACTAGCATTTTTTGATTGGACGGCTGTAGTTTCTGCAAGCTTTCTAATTTCATCAGATACAACAGCAAAGCCTTTGCCTGCATCTCCTGCATGAGCGGCTTCAATGGCTGCATTCATAGCAAGTAAGTTTGTTTGTGAGGCAATATTTGAAATAAGCTCATTAATTTCAACGAGGTCTAATGAGCCTCTGCTTACATCTTGCAATTTACTTGTAGACTCAGAAATATAGGTGTGCTCTTGTTCAACATTCATTACTAATTGATTTACAAGTTCACTCATCGTTGTGGTGCTTCTATCGATTGAAGAGATACTTTCAGACATTTCTTTAATTGCGCTCGAAGAATCTTCCAAGAATGAACTTTGTCGTGTAATTTGCGTTGATAATTGATCGATTGATTTTTCAATTTCTTCGACTGCAGTACTAATATCATGCATTATTCCCGTTATATCATTTGCAATAGAACCAACAGATTCTTCAACTTTTTGTACTTTTTCTAGTGATTGTTTCGTTGAATCCATAAGGTCGTCATTTACGTCGGTGATGGTATTTGTTGAAGCATACAAAGCTCTCACCAAATTTGTCATTTTTGCTCTTACTTGGTTTAAGCCCTCTGCAATTACTTGCGCTTCATGTGTGTTACAGTCGCAAGATTTACCAGTAAAGTCTCCCGTTGAAAGAACATGACATTCTCCTGAAATGGTGGAAAAAGGTTTACTAAGTCGCTTGCTAATAAAATGTGTGTATATACAACCTATAAGTATAATTGAAACTGCAACTGCTATAGAGACAGTAACTAAGAAGTATAAATCCCCGTATAAATCATTTAGGGGGCCTGCAAAAACAAGTGTCCATGGGGTACGCTCTACGGGTGCGACACATATGTACTGGTCATCATAGAATGTAAGGGTACGCTCTTTTATAAGAAATGCATCTAAGTGGTTAAGCATTTTTTCATCTTGGTCTACATACTTTCCTATAAGGTCTCTATTAAAGTTTGTTATAAATATGCCACCTTCATTTAAGACTGCACTAAATGAGTTTTCTGAAACCTTTCTACTTTCGGTAATATCAATAAGGCTATCTAAGTATACATCTATGGCAACAACTCCTTCAGGCTCAGAGTTTGAATTAAAGACTAATTCAGATATTGTAATTACATTTTGCCCTGTTTTTTCATCTATATGTGGGTCTAAAAAGGCTAGTTCTCCATTTACACTAAGAGCTTGGGTAAACCATTTTTCTTTTGTATGGTCCCAGCCGAAAGCAAGTGCGTCTCCTGTCCCCGATAAAAAAAAAGAATCTTGTTGATTTAAAGAATTCATGCTTGCAAAGTAGACATCAACTATGTTTTCGTTTTGTGATAGTAATTCAATTAACATAGCTTCAAGGTCTTGAAGATTTGGCTCTGTTTTTGAGATAGCGCTTATAGTAAGAAGTAGGTCAACAGAAGGGCTAAGGTGATACTCAATGCTTTTTTCCAGTAGTTCTGTGGTAACATCAATAGATTCTCTAATATTTTCAGCCAGTGTTTGTTCTGCACTATAAATGAAAATACCCGCTACAATGGAAACGACTCCAATGAGCATGCATACGGTAATACGCATAATTCTAAACGATAAAGATCTTTTCATAGTCTTTCCTTCCTTTGAAAAATATATTTTATTAATTATACACTATATATCGTTTAAAATCAAACAAATGTTTAAAAATAAACAAATAATTGTTAAATTTTTAATCTTTTTCCTAAAAAATGTTTCTTTCCTTAAAAATTCTATACTATCTGTTATTGCAGTGAGAAAAAAAATACGCTATAATAATTAAATGAATATAGCATGGATTGGTACAGGAATCATGGGCTCGTCAATGGCAAAACACTTAGCCCAAAACGGACATTCTGTTAAAGCATATAATAGAACCTTCGAAAAGGCTCAAGCTTTGGAAGAATATGGTGTAACAGTGTGTAAAACAATTGCTGAATGTGTGAGTAATGCACAAGTTGTCTTTAGCATTGTGGGCTACCCAAAAGATGTTGAAGAAATATATCTGGGGCAGGGTGGAATTTTTGAAAACACACCAAGTAATGCGATATTAATTGATATGACAACTTCATCTCCTTTATTAGCAAAGAAAATTTATGACTTGGCTATGAGTGGGGAAAGAGGCAAAAAATTTAGAGTTCTTGATGCGCCTGTTTCAGGTGGGGATAATGGAGCACGCAATGCAACGCTTTCAATAATGGTTGGTGGAGAAAAAGAAGTTTTTGATGAGGCTCGACCACTGTTTGAAATAATGGGTAAAAACATAAACTACCTTGGCAAGGCGGGAAGCGGGCAGCATTGTAAGGCCTGTAATCAAATTGCCGTTGCTGGAAATGTTGTTGCATGCGCCGAAGCTGTGACCTATGCAAAAACAAATGGACTAGATCCGAGCGCTGTGCTTGCTGCAATTTCTGCAGGAGCTGCTGGAAGTTGGCAAATGGATAATAATGCTCCGAGGATGGTAGAAAGCGATTTTGGGCCATATTTTATGAATGAACATTTTTTAAAAGATCTTCACATTGCTCAGGGGGCAATGCGAGAAATGGGAAAAAATCTTCCTTGTTTAGATATTATTACCAGTATGTATGAAAAGCTTGTTGAAGACGGGCATGAAAAAGAAGGGACACAGAGTATTATACGCAACTATTAATTACGTTTATATTCCTCTGGCGCAATATATTTCTCATACATTTTCTCTGTTACACCCTGTTCTTTTATAATTTCAGAATAAAATGCTCCGCTCTTATTAACGGTTCGCTTTTGAGTTTCGTAGTCAATGTGTACTAGCCCAAAGCGAGGCTCTTCACCTTCTGCCCATTCAAAATTATCCATAAATGACCAATGGTAATACCTCTCAAATGGAAGTTTTGACTCGCTAATGACTTTTAAATGTTCGTAAATGTACTTACTTCTAAAGGAGTCCGAGTTGTCACATGTTCCATTTTCGGTAACCCAAATAGGGGCATCATATTTTTCATACAATTCTTCACTAATTTCAACAATTCCTTGGGGATAGATTTCCCATCCTAAATCATTAATAGGTGCATTTACAAAAACAGATTGTTTTCCTGTTACAATCGCATCACGCGTATAATAATTGAGCCCAATAAAATCATAAAAGCGGCCTTTTCCAATATTTACACCATCGACAGATTCAGGAAGCTTGTTTACTGGCCAAGCAGGTTTTCCCGTCATCATAGCTTTTGTGATTGCATCTTGAAAACCATATCGCATAAATGCACTTGACACAATATGAAGAGGATTCCATTTAGATTGAGGTTTAAATACTCTCATATGATTTGCAAAACTCACAAAGGTAGATTTTTCATCAAAGCCTTTTTCTTTGCGTATTCTGTGTATTTCTTTATATGTTGCAATATGGCATGCACTAAGATTAGTATATACTTTTGAAAGAGATGCGAAGTCTGCTTTTTTACCAGGTGGCCATGTTCCAAAAATATATCCACTAACCGCGTATACGTTTGGTTCATTTATGGTAACCCAATCGCTAACAAGATCACTGAGGTTTTCTACGGTGTATCTAATAAAGTTGAGGAATATTGTAGGGGAATCAGAATGGGTAAAAGCTCCCATGTTTTCGAACCATGTTGGGTTTGTGAAATGATGTAATGTAACAAGAGGTTTTATGCCTTTATCCAAAAGGAGCTTTATTTCTTTTTTGTAGTGTTCTATGGCACTTTTATTAAACTTTCCTTGGGAAGGTTCAATTCTGCTCCACTCTACACCAAGTCGATATATTTGCATGCCCATTTTTGACATGAGGTCAGTATCTGGCTTTACTCTATTAAAGTGGTCAGCGGCTCGTAATGGACTCGTTCCATCTGCTATATGGCCCGGGATGTTTGCCCAATCATACCAACTATTATTCTTATCCCCGCCTTCAATTTGTGTTGCAGCAGTTGCAGTTCCTAAAAGAAAATCTTTTTTTAGTTTAAAAGACATGGTTTCTCCTTATAAAAGATGTTGTTTTTTACGTCAAAAGTGTAACTTAATCTTCAGCCACTTCTTTTTTTGTGAAAATTCTTGATTCTAATTCTATGGTGCAAACTAAAATAATACCTCTAATTACCAAAGCAATATATTCGCTTACACCAATATATGTTAGGCAATAAATAAGGCCCATATATATTACAGTCATTAGTATAGTTGAGCGTATTGTACCTTTTCCACCTTTCAAAGAAAAACGAGCCATAAGGCAAATGGCAATAGCATCTGTTGTTAAGCCCATGCCAATTGTGGGCTCTGCAATTGCATTCCTTGCTGTGATCATCATTCCAGCTAGTGCAAAGAGCGTTGTTGAACAGCTTAAAATAATCGAAAGATTTTTTTTAGTATTTCTTTTTTCTATTTCGATTTCATTACTTTTTAATAAAAGGTTTTTATTACGTAAGTAGAGCCAAAGCCCAATTAAAGCCGCAATGGCAATAAGAAGTGTTAACGGAATTGAATATGTGGGACTTGTACCAATATACCCCACACCAAACTGCAAAAACTGATTTGTAAAACCTGTAATTTGCGACGAGCCTATGTTAGAGGTGCTTAAGAATATATGTCCGAGCCCCATTAACACTGAAGATGCTGCAAGTGTAAAAAACCATGGCTGACTTTTACCTGCATAGATAAACTTAGCATATACAATTCCTAGTGAATAAAACAGGGCTAGAATAAGTGGAATCACTATAAAAGCAGGCAGTGGTGGTAAAAAAGGAATAAGCCTTCCTGCTGCATCTAAGCGCTGAACAAATGATCCTGCAATAATCCCTGCAAAGGCCGCAATAGCGCCTGCTGATAAGTCGATTTTTCCAGAATATAAGCAAAGAGCCATTCCGGCCGACATGAGAAACATTGGGGCTGCATTAGAGGCAATGTTTCTAATATTTCTTATAGAAAACAGTGTGGTATCGAATATACAAAGTATAATGATAATTGCAACAAGTACTGATGCAATTGAATATTTCACAAAAAAATGCTTAAGTCTAAGTGATAAAGTTTCTTTCATAGGTACCCTCGTCTCACTATTATTGCACTATTTTGAAACGTTTTCAAGTACTGTTTTGAAAATTATCAAGCCTTTTTGTATTTCATTATCAGTTATTACTAGGGGGGGTAAAAATCGCGCGGTGTTTGCTCCCGCAGTAGAAATACAAAGCCCTGATTCGAGGCACTTTTTTTGTACATCACTTGCACTTTGCTCTATATCAAGACCAATCATTAGTCCTTTCCCACGAACATTTTTTATACAAGAAAGATTCCAGTTTTCAATTTCTTTTTGAATAAAAGCTCCCTTTTTTTTAACTTGGCTGAGGAAGGTTGTGCTGGTTACTTCTTCTAAGACGGTAATAGCAGCTGCGCATGCAAGCGGGTTTCCACCAAAAGTAGATTGGTGGTCACCTGCAACAAAGGTATCTTTTACGCTATCCCTGTAAATACAAGCACCCATAGGAATACCACCTGCTATACCCTTTGCTAGTGTTACAATCTCTGCATTTATTTCAAGCTCATCACTTGCTAAAAAGCTTCCTGTTCTGCCTATTCCTGTTTGCACCTCATCTGCAATTACTACTGCTCCAACTGAGCGGGCGAGTTTTGCAGCTTCCTTTGCCCATGCCGCTTCAACTAGATTTACGCCGCCTTCACCTTGGACACACTCAATTAGGAGGGCGCAAACGCTATCATCAAAGGCAGCTTGTAAAGCATCAAAATCGTTTGCATTTATTACTTTAAATCCATCTACATATGGTGCAAAACAGTCAGGGTGAAACTTATCTTGGCCTGTTGCGCTTAGGGTTGCCATTGTGCGCCCGTGAAAAGAGCTTTCAAGCGTTATGATAGTTTTTTTCTTTTCGCCACCTGTTTGGTATCCATGCTTTCTCGCAAGCTTTATTGCAGCTTCATTTGCCTCTGCTCCAGAATTGCAAAAATATACCTTATCAAAATTTGTAGCTTGCAAAAGCTTTTTAGAGTATTCTAAACCTTTATCCGAATTATAATAATTTGAAATATGGAGCTGCTTTTGGGCTTGTTCAATAATCGTATTAGTAAGTTTTGGATGATTATGACCTAAACAGTTCACTCCGATGCCTGAAACAAAGTCAATGTATTCTTTCCCGTTTATATCTTTAAGTGTAGAACCATTCCCCGATTCAAATACTACATCTAAACTTCCAAAATTATTTGTTATATTTCCTGCCATTATATTTTCCTTATTTTTGAACTTCTTCATCCATGAGCATTGTTCCAACACCACGGTCACTAAACATTTCTATTAAAAGTGAGTGAGGAACTCTGCCATCAATAATGTGAGTGCGTTTTACTCCACCGTTTAAAGCTTCTAAACAACATTCAATCTTTGGAATCATTCCGCTCGAAATAATACCAGTAGCAATCATAGATGGAATTGCTTGCTTTGTAATGCGCTGAATTAAACTGTTTTGATCGTTTATATCGCGCAACACTCCAGGCACATTTGTTAGCTGCACAAATTTTTCTGCCTTTAAGGCTACGGCAATTTTTGCAGCTGCGGTATCTGCATTAATGTTATATCGTTCTATGTCACCATTTTCGCCAAGTGCAATGGTTGAAATTACAGGTATAAAATCTTGATCTAAAAGGGTGTGAATAATGCTCGGTTCTACCTCGGTTACCTCACCAACAAAGCCAAGGTCTTCAGTTGTTTCAATTTTTTTTGCACGCAAAAGACCTGAGTCAACGCCACAAAGGCCAACAGCTTTTCCGCCTTGTTGTAAAAGTATCCCTACAATATCTTTGTTAAGTTTTCCTGCTAATACCATTTGAACAATTTCCATGGTTTCACCATCGGTTGCTCGAAGTCCGTTTATAAATTTAGGCTCTTTTCCAACCTTATCGAGCATATTATTAATTTCTGGTCCACCGCCGTGTACTAGTACTACCTTGATACCGATTGTATTCAAAAGAACAATGTCTTGCATAACGGCATTTTTTAATTCTTTGTTAAGCATTGCGTTCCCGCCGTACTTTACAACAACAATTTTTCCAACCCATTGTTTAAAGTAGGGAAGTGCTTGAACTAGAACCTCTGACCATTCTGCATTATGTAATTTTTTTTCGCTATTCATTATGTTCGATAATCTCCATTTATGGTTACGTATTCATGTGTTAAGTCACATCCCCATGCGGTGCCACATGCACTTCCATCTTTTAACTCAACCAGTATATGCACTTCATCTTCTGTTAAAATTGCTTTTGCCTTTTCTTCACTAAAGTCTAATGGTACACCAGTATCAAACAGCTTAATTGAGCCTGTACTACTCATAAAAGTAACCGATGCTTTTTCTGGATCAAAGCTTTCCCCAGAATAACCAAGTGCGCAAAGTACGCGACCCCAATTTGCATCCTTTCCAAAAAAGGCAGCCTTTACTAGGCTTGAAGATATAACAGACTTTGCTAAGCCACGAGCTGTTTTTACATCGATTGCACCTGTTACCGTGCATTCGAGTAAGTGTTCTGCACCTTCGCCATCGGCTGCAATTTTTTTTGCCATTTGGGTGTTGACTGTATTAAGTGCATCTAAAAATGCGTAGTAGTCATCGCCTGCTTCTGTAATAATTTCATTGCCCGCCATGCCATTTGCTAGAACTAAAAGTGTGTCGTTTGTGCTTGTATCTCCATCAACAGATACGCAATTATAGGTACCTTCTGCACTTTCTTTGAGTGCTTGCTCAAGCATTTCACTTGTAATTGCACAGTCAGTTGTAATAAAGCCAAGCATGGTTCCCATATTTATGTGTATCATTCCAGAGCCCTTAGCCATTGTTCCCAGCCGTACGCTTTTTCCACCAATGGTTGTCTCTATTGCTGCTTCTTTGTATCGTGTGTCTGTTGTCATAATGGCTTCACGAGCAAGAACATTACCTTCTTTAGAAAGCCCGTCGGCGAGGGTAGGTGTTGCATTTTCAATAAGATTTACAGGAAGCTGTTTACCAATTACTCCAGTCGAACATACTAGTACTTGGCTCTCATTTACCTCTGTGATACTTTTTGCAACACTTGCGCACATTCTTTTTGCTGCAAGCGCTCCTTGCTCACCCGTGCACGCATTTGCATTTCCAGAGTTTACAATAATGGCTCTAATGATATCTTTTGATTCTTTGATTCTGCTTTTGCAGAGTTTTACAGGTTCTGCTTGTACTTTATTTTTTGTGAATATACCTGCTACAGCACAGTTCGTTTCAGAAAGTATGAGTGCTGTGTCACCTTTTGTGCTTTTGTCTATATTGTATGATTCTGGCGATTTGCCTTTTTTTATTCCAGCATACACGGCGTTTGAAGTAAAGCCGATTGGAGAGCAAACACCGCCTTCTATAAATTGCATAATTATACACCTTTTATAAATAAATATGTATAATTATACTATGGATAGGGAATTTGTTCAAGTAGGCTTAATAATGAATAATCAAGTGTTGTTATTTATGAGTGCAGCCGGTGCATTCATGTCTTTGCCTTTTACTTCATAAAAAGCGTGAAAGCGTTTTTGCTCTTCTTGTTTTAAGCTAACTGCCGCACTCGACATTACTGCAGTGATTTTAACATCTTTAGCTTCTTCTAAAAAACCACGAATTGCAGGTGGAAAGGTTCCTGCCCACATTGGAAAGACTAAGATTATCTCTCCACTCCCATCTAGGGGGGTATATTCTACTGAATATAATTCTTTTTTTGCCGCTGATGCACCTGCTTTTAAATAGCTGATTTTTCCAGACCAGTCTTTATTATCGGTAATTTTGTTCGCCGTTAATCCCTTGCTTTGTGCAATTTGGTTTGCTATGTTTTCAGATTTTCCAGTACGTGTAAAATAATAAACTTGCATGTTATTCTCCTGTTTCTTTTTATAGTCTATCCGCAGATTTATAGGATTACGCAGATTTTTATTCTTTCAAATTATAAAGAATATGACTTTTACCTTTAAAACATAAAAAGATATAATTGTTTTTAGGCTGTTTAAAATCTAAAAGCTTTAGTACAAAATTTTTTATTTGTATTCCAAAAAAATCCCATTAATCTGCGCCATCTGCGGATTTAAACCTTTGAGAGACTCGCTTCGGCATTTACTATTTCGTTAAACTCAGCTTGCTCAATAACTTCTTTTTCTAGCAAGCGCTCGGAAATATAATCCATTACCTGCTTTTTAGACTTTAAGAGTTTTAGAACGTGTTTGTAGCGCTCATCCATAATTCGAGCAAGTTCTTCATCGATGTATTGTTGCGTAGTTTCTGCATACTCTCTAACCAATTGAGGTTCTGCAGCTCCGTAACCACCGCCTCTTTGTGAGAGTACCACATTTTGAAATTTATCGCTCATACCGTAATCGGTTAAGATTCTTCGCGCAATGTCAGTTGCCCTCATGATATCGTTTCCTGCACCTGTTGAAACTTCACCAAAGGTAATTTGTTCGGCTGCTCGTCCTCCGAGGAGTACGTCAATTTCGTTATATAATTCTCTTTTTGTCATAAGGTGACGGTCATCTTCTGGAAGTTGCAAAGTGTAACCAAGGGCAGCAATACCTCGAGGAATAATTGATATTTTATGGACTGGGTCTGCCCCTTCGGTGAAGGCCGCAACAAGTGCATGCCCTGTCTCGTGGAATGCAACAATTTTTCTTTCTGATTCTTTTATAACCTTTGTTTTCTTCTGTAAGCCGGCTATTGATTTTTCAACAGCTTCGTTAAAGTCTTCCATGTTAACAAGCTTTCTGCCACCCCGTACGGCGAGAATTGCTGCTTCATTTACTATGTTTGCAAGGTCGGCCCCTGCCATTCCTGAAGTTGTTCTTGCCACCGATGAAAAGTCTACATCACTTCCAATTTTTACATTTTTAGCATGTATTTTTAATATTGCCTCTCTTCCTTTTACATCTGGCCGATCAACACTTACTTGTCGGTCAAATCGGCCTGGCCGTAAAAGGGCAGGGTCTAGAATTTCTGGGCGGTTTGTAGCTGCTAAAAGGATTAATCCCTTTGTTGCATCGAAGCCGTCCATTTCTACTAGCAATTGGTTTAGAGTTTGTTCTCTTTCATCGTTACCGCCACCACCAATTGAGTTAACACGGCTTTTTCCTATTGCATCTAGTTCATCTATAAAAATTATACAAGGTGCTTTTTCGCGAGCTTGTTTAAAAAGGTCTCGAACCCTACTTGCTCCAACACCAACAAACATTTCTACAAACTCTGAACCCGAGATTCTAAAGAAAGGAACACCTGCTTCACCAGCTACGGCTCTTGCCAATAATGTTTTACCTGTACCAGGAGGCCCAACAAGTAAAACACCTTTTGGAATCTTTCCCCCAATTTCGGTATATTTTTGTGGAGATTTTAAGAAGTCAACCACTTCAACTAATTCTTCTTTTGCTTCATCTACGCCAGCAACATCGGTAAAGCGAGTTGAAACCTTTCCTTCTTCAACCGCTGCAGCTCTACTTTGTCCCGCAGAAAAAATGCTTCCACCAATACCGCCCCCCATTTTTTTAAATATGAAGCGATACATTAAAAAAAGTAATCCAAACGGAACTATCCAATTAAGTAAAAACTGAAACAGCATATTGTTTTGAGTCTTTACTGCTTTGTATGCAACGCCTCTTTCATCTAAGAGCGTTAAAAAATCTTCAGTAAGAATACCTACAGTTCTATATGATGTTCTTTGTGAACTCGGTGAAGCTGAAAAAAGGTAGGTCGGAGTTCCTGCGTCGGGGCTTGAAGAAGCACCACCTTGGGGCCCATAACCTACAAAATATGTTTCTCCCATTTCTACGCTTACAATTTGTCCTTGCTCTATTAATGCTTTAAATTGTGAAAATTCTATGGTGTCGTCATTTGGCGACATAAAAAAATAATTAAATGCGGTTATTCCAACAAAAATAGCAATTAAAATTGCCCAGATTGGAATCTTAGGCTTAGAGTCTTTAGGACTATTTTTATTTGGTTCTGTAGAAAATTTAAAAAAGTTAAATGGGTCGGTATCATCCTTTTTATTTTTGTTATTATCATTATTATTTGCGTCGCTCATATAGCCCTCCGAAGATGCAAGAAAATCCTGCTGATTTTAATATACTCAATAATTCCAGAATAGTCGAGCGAATTTATTAAAAAACTGAAAAAATCTTATTAAGGGCAACTGAGAATAATCCGATAATTGTAAAGAGGGTATTGCATGTGCAGTATTAATCTTAAAAAAACGGGAGTATTCTAGTGGCGTACACAAAACCCTATGCGGCATATCAACAAACAGGAATTAAAACAGCCAGCAAAGGCAAGCTTATTGTCATGCTTTACGAAGGTTCTATGCAGCATATGAATAGCGCATTGCGTTTGTTTGATACAGAGAGAAAACTGCCCGTAAACTCAATCGAAAAATTTCATAATCATGTAGTCAAAGCCCAAGAGATTATTACAGAGCTTATGGTTTCACTTAATATGGATGATGGTGGCGAAATAGCACAAAATCTCATGGCACTGTATAGGTTTTTTAATAAAGAATTGATGGATATTAGTATGAGTCATGATTTTGAAAAGCTCAGTGATATAAGTAAGTTGGTGGGAGAGCTATGCGAGTCTTGGAGAATTGTAATAGCTAATAGTCCAATGATGGCAGAGCAACATGAAGCTCTAAATGTAAGTGGGTAAAAATGGGACAAGCATTAAGTCAAGATGAAATTGATGAAAGAGTATTAATATTAAAAAGATTTCGTGAGCTTCTTGTGGAGCAACGAAAAAAATTTCAAGAATATTTAACGGTGCTTGAAAAGCAAGAGTTTAGTATTATTGAAGGCGATTCAGAAAAGCTTATGGCTCATACTGAACTTGAACAAAATATCTTAGGAAACATACATAAGCTTCAAAAAGTTATTAAACCAATGGAAGACATGTATCGACAAACTCATGCAGATGATGCTGAAATTCCAGTACTAAAGGCTGATCTTACAGGCCTACAAGAAAAGATTCTTGTACAAAATGAAAAAAATCGAACAACCTTAAAAGAACACCTAAGCGTTATTCGAACTAAAATAAAAAATTTCCAAAATCCGTATCGCAACACCCGTTCAGTTTATGCACAAAGTGCAAATGCCGCAAGCATAATTAGCATAGAAGGGTAAATTCAATTAATAAATAGATAATTAATAATTAATATGATCGTTTTTATGTATAAAAACTCTTGCGTGTGCCACTTAAAATTATCGTGGTAAATGAAAAATGTTTTATAATTTTTTTCCAGAACCATTATTAATTTTTAATTGTTAATTATTAATTATTCTGCTATACTTATCTCATGGATTTGTTCGAAAGTCAAACAGCAAAAGCAAATGATGGACCTCTTGCCTCTCGTATGAGGCCTCGAACACTTGATGAATATATTGGGCAAGACCACATTGTTGGAAAGGGCAGGCTTTTACGTCGTGCAATTTCTGCAGATCAATTAACATCGGTTATTTTTTACGGCCCTCCAGGAACAGGAAAAACAACTCTTGCACGCGTTATTGCAAACCACACAAAAAGCATATTTGTTACACTCAACGCAGTGTTAACGGGTGTTCAAAATATTAGAGAAGCTATTTCACAGGCAGATGAGCAGCGAAAGCTCTATCAAAAACGTACAATACTCTTTGTAGACGAAGTACATAGATGGAATAAAAGCCAGCAAGATGCCCTTTTGCCATGGGTAGAAAACGGCACCATTATTCTTGTAGGTGCTACCACCGAAAATCCTTTTTTTGAAGTTAACAAAGCTCTTGTAAGTAGAAGTCGTGTGTTCCAATTAAAGGCGCTTACAAAAGATGATTTGCTTAATGCAGCTAAGGCTGCTATATGCGATAAAGAGAGGGGCTATGGTAATTGGAATGTAGAGTTTGAGCAAGGGGCTTTAGAGCATCTTGTAGAAACGGCAAATGGGGATGCTCGAAGTTTATTAAACGCCCTTGAGCTAGCCGTGCAAACAACGCCCGATAAATGGCAGCCAAACATTGAACCAATTGAGCCGCCATTAGGAAGCACTATTTTTATTTCGTGCGAAACTGCAGAGGAAAGCATTCAAAGAAAGGTAGTGTTATACGATAAAGACGGCGACTATCACTACGATATAATTAGCGCCTTTATAAAAAGCCTAAGAGGACGAGACCCTGATGCTGCAATGTATTGGATGGCAAGAATGCTCCGCGCAGGAGAGGACCCACATTTTATTTTTAGGCGAATGATAATATCTGCTTGTGAAGACACAGGCCTTGCAGACCCAAATGCAATCACAGTGGTACAGTCTTGTGCTGCAGCCTTTGATAGAATTGGACTTCCCGAGGGTAGATTTATGCTTACCCAAGCAGCTCTCTATTTGGCAACCTGCCCCAAATCTAATTCTACACTTTGCTTTTTTGATGCGCTAAAAGCAGTTGAGCAAGAGGATGCAGAAGTTCCAAACCATTTGCGAGATTCTAGTAGGGATGCAGAAGGGTTTGGTCATGGGAAAGGCTACATGTACCCACATGCATACCGTGACCACTGGGTTGACCAGCAATATTTACCCGATACACTTAACGGAAGGGTGTTTTATAATCCTTCAAACCAAGGCTATGAAGATTCTATTCAACAAGAGGTACTTTCAAGAAGAGAAATACAAATAGCTTCCATGATTGAGCAAACTCAACCGGGATTTGCAGGCGAAAATCATGCGCCTATCACCGTTGGAATACCAGGCCTTCAAATAGGTGAGAATCTTACCTTTAGCCCAGGAGATAAAGATAGAAGCTCAAAGCAAAAAATGTGGCAGCAGAGAACAGAATCGATGCGAAGTCAAACACTCTTAGATATTAGAAACGATACCACAAGTCTTGCAAACCTTGTTCGCCACCATCGCTGTTTAATAACAGGAGCTGATGATGGATTATTACTTTGGGACATTTGGAGAAAAACACCTGAAGGTTTTACAGTTGGGCTATGTAAAACTCAAAAAGGTTTAGACATACTTGAGCAATATTCTTCAACCATGGAGTTTATAGAAAGGCCTCATTTATTGCTTAATAGTGACGATATACTCGACACTGAGTTTGACAGAGTATTTTATAGGAATGCAGTGGGAAGTTCCGATTCTATTTTTGACTTTATTCAAAACATAAAAGGCTGTTCTAAGTATCTTTCAAAAGACTCTTGCATTGTTATAAGCCAACAAATTCCACAAGATGCACAAAGGCTTTCAGCCTTACTCAGGGATTCTGCAAAGGAAGAAACATCCCTTTTAGACGAAGTTTTAAAGTGCGAAAACGATTTTTACACTAATAAAGAAAACCCACTATTTAATTGGAATGTACAAACACTTGAAGCAGAAATTGAAAAAACGAAACTATTTACACAAATACAACATGTGCAAAAAACGTATAAAGAACTTCGCACGGTGTATCCTACAGATATTGAAAGATGGTTTTCACCAAGCTCAAGCTATGCCCAGTTTTTAGAAGAGAAATTGGGAAATGAAAAACTACTTGCATTTAAAACTCTCTTTGAACAAAAGGCAGGAAGCAAGCGTTTTGAATGGAATGTAGTGGTTACGTATTTTCTAATTAAATAAAAAAGTCAGCAAAATTGCTGACTTTTTTTGCTATTCAAAGTTCCAGTTTCCTCTACTTGGATAATATCCCCAAAGACCACTTGTTATTGAGGTTGAGTATTGCTCATAGGCACCAGCATATATTGCCTCATTGTCAAAAGTGCTAAAGTATCCAATAGCTGAAATCTCCTTTTCTCCTGTAGTAGCCTCAGCATTTGAAGGAAGGTTGCTTGTCGAAGTAGGCTCTTTTGTTGTACTGTCTAAGCTTACTTGCTGTAATCCCGTAAGAGTTCCTGCTAATAATATGTCATCTGCAAAAATAAGCATTGTATCATCACTAATGCTTACCCCAGAATCTTTCCAACTATCATCAGCATTTGTTGTTGATGTTTTTACCTTTCCATCACGGATTGAATATAGCAAAGTATCATCCGAACAAAAACTTCGAGTATTTGAAAAATAATCAACGCCACCAGCCCTAGCTGCAGCTATAGTTGTAGTGCTTACGCCAGAGTCGCTCACTGTCGCACCCATTGTAGACCCTGTTACTTGTTTTACAACACCTTCAATACGTATATAAGCATTTCGCCCAGTGCTTCCCGCATCATCGCCAATAACTCCGTTGTCAAAAAGGGCAACCATACTTGTTTTATCGGTTTCGCTATTTACTCTAATCGATGCACCACTCACTCCTACCCAGTTTCCGCCTCCGCTAACAAGGGCATACACTTGGTAATCGTGAATATATCCATCGTCATCAACTTGCTTTGCAGTAAGTGCATACAAATCAGATTCATTTGATGCAAGGGCAATTACCCTTCCTGGTGCAGTTATTTTAGTCCATCCTCGAACTGACTTAAGTGGCTTTTTGTAAATGTTCCCATTTTGCGTGTATAAATTATTTCCAAGGCGCACAATTGAGTTTACATTGCCTATAACATTTGGCTCTTCAAGTTCAATTTCAAGGGCAATATCGTGAAAAATAACCCCTTGCTCACATGCTAAAAAAAGAAATAAAAATGGTAATAGTTTAAATATTTTTTTCATAGTTTAATCCTTTAACTTAAAAGTGATAACGAACAGAAAGTCCAATATCATGAATAATTCCAGTATAATTATACTGACTATCGCTATACCACTGTGGTAAAATATACACTCCTGTATGAAGACCAAATGACCAGTCTTGGTTAAAGCGATAATAGCCTGCAACCTCTGGTCTAATAGCAAGCCCAAAATATGTTCTGTCTATGTAATTTTGAATTGCTCCACCTACTTCTAGTGAAACAGGTATTTCCCACTGACCAATTTCAAACTGATAGGTGGTTGTAAACATAAAGGGGACAAAGTAGAAAACATTATCTCCAATTGTTTGGTTATAGGCAAAGCTAATATTACCGCCAATGGTTAAATCATCCAAAATAAAATGATGGTATCCAAGCGAACCAGAGCCACCAACCTTTAGGTTTTGAAAAGGACGATATGGAATATCAACATTGAGTTTTAATGCAATAAACTGATCTCCTTGTTGATTCATTTCATACACAACGAGATCTTCATCGTTTTCAACCTCGCCCTCTTGAGACTCTTGCGCAAAAACGGCAAAAGGAAGCAAAAATAACATAAGTATGAACAATAAAGTGTTTTTCATATTATCTCCAAAATTTAGGTTTTATAGTTACTCTATAGATAAAAAAAGTAAATTCAAGTATACTAAAAAAGAGTGTATCATATTATGATTACATTGTCCATAACGAACTAGGTAAATAAAAAGGGTAAACAACATGCAGTCACAGATAATTGACGGATTTGGAATTGCTCAAAAGGTTAGAGCAGAAGTAGCAAAAGAAGTAGCAGAGCTAAATACAAAGGGAATCGAACCATGCTTGGCTGTAGTGCTCGTAGGAGACAACCCTGCAAGTGTTTCTTATGTTACGGCAAAAGAAAAAGCATTAAAAGAAGCTGGAATGAAAGATAAAGCAATCTACCTTAAAGAAAGTACAACAGAAAACGAACTTCTTTCTATAATAAATGAGCTAAACGAGGACAAGAAAGTGCATGGGATTTTAGTACAGCTTCCTCTTCCAAAACATATCGACGAGCAAAAAATAATTGAAGCAATAGACCCCAAAAAAGATGTTGATGGGTTCCACCCGGTAAGTGCCGGAAACCTCCTTATTGGCAGAGATGGGTTTTTGCCGTGTACGCCAAATGGTGTTCTACGCCTTTTTACAGAAATGAATATAGAAACAAACGGAAAACATGTCGTAATCGTTGGCCGCTCAAATATTGTAGGTAAGCCGCTCGCTCTTTTAATGGCACGCAGAAATGTAAATGCAACGGTTACCCTCTGCCATACAGGCACAAAAAACTTAAAAGAGCTAACAGTACAAGCTGATATCTTGATTGCAGCAGTGGGTAGCCCCAAAATGATTAGTGCAGATATGATAAAAAAAGATGCAGTAGTTATTGATGTTGGTGTGAACCGCATTGCTGATGATACAAAAAAATCGGGCTTTCGACTTGTGGGAGATGTTGACTTTGAGGGAGCAATGGAGGTTGCAAGTTTTATTACTCCTGTTCCGCGTGGGGTAGGGCCAATGACAATTGCAATGCTCATGCAAAACACCTTACAAGCTGCAAGACAAAACAGATAATTTTTATTTGGGCGCTCCGGCCTTTGGCCGTCCCGTGCTTCGCTTGTATCTTTTGCTTTGAAACGGATATGGCAAGCCATGTCCCTATGAGGTGCAAAAGGATACCGCTTCGCCCGGTAGCGCAGTAGACTCCTTACAGACCGATACCAAATAAAAGGAAAGGAAACAAAGTGAAAGACATACAAAGTGAAATTGACGAAAGAGAAATCCCCCTGCAAAAGGTTGGGGTAAAAAATGTGCAGTACCCTGTAAAGGTTTTAGACAAAGAAAACAAAATGCAATGTACACACGCAACGGTAGAACTATTTGTAAACCTTCCACATAACTACAAAGGTACCCATATGAGCCGCTTTATTGAAACGTTTCACGAGTATAGCAGTGATTTTTCAATGAAAGGCTTTTTAGAAATGCTCGAAGATTTGAAAAAAAGACTCGATGCCGAAAAAGCATTTGGACAGGTTAGCTTTCCCTTTTTTATAGAAAAAGAAGCACCTGTTTCAAAGCAAAAAGGAATGATGTGCTATACGTGTACATATGAGGGTTCAATTGCAAACGATAAAATTTCTGATTTTTTTGTATCTATTGAGGTTCCTGTAACAAGTCTTTGCCCGTGTTCAAAGGCAATTAGTCAGTACGGGGCGCATAACCAGCGAGGAGTAGTGCGAGTAAAATTACAAAACACACACTTTTTTTGGATAGAGGACATAATAGAAGTCGTAGAAAAATGTGCCTCATGCGATGTTTTTTCAATATTAAAGAGAGAAGACGAAAAATATGTAACAGAAAAGGCCTATGATAATCCTCGGTTTGTTGAAGACCTTGTGCGTGAAGTATATGGTGCATTAAAAAATTTTGAAATTGAAAAGCCGTTTGCCTACTTTAGTGTAGAGGCCGAAACTTTTGAAAGCATCCACACCCACAACGCATATGCTTTTACTGAGTTTAGACATTAAAACAGAGCGTTGTACGAGTAGGTTTTAAGAACACCGTCACCTCGAGCGTAGTCGAGAGGTCTCTTTCTCAAATGAGATTTCTCCGCTACGGTCGAAATGACGTATTCATTGATTCTAATTCTGTTACTAAAAGAGGTTTGCCCTTTTCACGCGACAAAGCCTAACGAGCACGTGTGAACCTATGTGCTCACACGCTTGTAGCCCATTGTGCAAGTGCTTTTGCGTGAATTTCTGTGGTGTCAAAAACAGGAAGGCTTGTGTCTTCTTGTTTTATCAGCATACCAATTTCAGTACATCCGAGAATAACCCCTTGGGCTCCTCTTTCTTGTAAGCTTTTTATTATTTCAATATATTTTTGTTTTGACTCTTCACTGATTATGCCAAGGCATAGTTCTTTAAAAATAATTGTATTTACATCGTCAATGTGCTCATCATTTGGAATAAGTACTTCAATACCATTATCAATTAAGTGTTGTTTATAAAAATTTTGTGTCATAGTGTATTTTGTGCCAAGTAATGCGATAGTTTTAAGCTTTGCATTTTTTATTTCATTTGCAGTAGCTTGCGCAATGTGAATAATTGGAATGCGTATTTCTTTTTCGATTTGTGGGGCAACTTTGTGCATGGTATTTGTACAAATGGCAATACAGTCAGCCCCTGCTTTTTCTAATTTTTTTGCTGCATCTGAAAGAATCTCTGCACTCTTGTCCCAATCACCTTTTTTTTGACATTCTTCAATCTCTGCAAAGTTAACACTGTAAAGGACAATCTTTGCAGAATGCAAGCCGCCTAATTTTTTTTTAACTTCTTCATTTATTATTTTGTAGTAAGAAACAGTACTTTCCCAACTCATACCACCAAGTAAACCAATAGTTTTCATGTTGCCTCCGTAACAAGTTGCATAATAGTGCTTTTGCGAAAAAAAGTAAATATTCTGTCTCAAAATCTTATAAAAAATGAGTCTTAAATACTATAATATATTACATCTAATACATCTCAGCTCATAAAATAAAAAATAAAGAAAAAATATATATACTTGACAGTATATACTTTTTGTGATATACTAGAGGAGGTTCAAATGAGAACTATTGTTAGTAGTGATGGTTATTTTGAATGGGATCGCTTTAAAAGTAAGCGTAACAAAAAAAAGCATGGGTTTGCATTTGATGAAATTCTTGAAGTGTTTGATGACCCATGTTTTTTGTCTGCCTATGATGAAGAGCATTCAAAATTTGAACACCGATTTTATGGAATTGGATGTCTCAGTGGATTGGTTTTGCTTGTGTTTTACACCGAGAGGCATGAACGAATCCGCCTTATTTCTGCCCGTTTAGCAGATAAAACTATTCAGGAGGTTTACTATGATCGAGTCAAAAACACTGACTAAAGAACGTATCGAAGAAATTAAAAAATTCTCACATAAAAATTCTAACAGTGCTCCACAATTAACACCTGAACAAATTGCCCGCTTAAACCCCGGCCTTTATACGGTAAAGCCAGTAAAAAAGGCTATATCAATTAAAATTGATGCTGATGTTTTGGAGGCATTAAAAGCGTCGGGAAAAGGGTATCAAACTCGCATAAATGCAATACTTAGAGCTGCCGTACTGCCGCACTAATAGTAAAACACGCACCCCACTGGGCAAAATCTTATTTTTTTGCTATAATCGCACGTGATTATGAAATACTTTTTTGAAACATATGGATGCCAAATGAATAAGGCAGAGTCTGCCTCGATAGAACAAGTTCTCTTGCAAAGAGGATGGACTACTGCCAACAGCGGTGACATTGCAGACCTTGTTATTATAAATACTTGTTCAGTTCGAGCTACTGCAGAAAGCAGAATAGCTGGTAGGCTTGGAAAATATACATCAATTAGGAAGCAGCGAAAAAAAAAGGGAGAGACTTTTACCCTTGTTGTTACTGGTTGTATGGCCGAGCGCTTAAGGGACGAGCTCATAAAAGATTTTCCAGTAGTGGACTATACCATTGGAAACTTTCAAAAACAACATTTTGCAGATATAGCAATTAACATAGAAAAAGAAAATGTAAAAAATACTCAAAGCTTTACAGTAAAGCCAAAGCCAATAAAGGACTTTGAAGATGAGCCTGTTTACACCTTTGCACCATATTCTGCAGAACCAGGGGCATTTCAAGCATTTGTTCCCATTATGCATGGGTGTAACAATTTTTGTACCTATTGTATAGTCCCCTATGTTCGAGGAAGGGAAATATCGAGAAATCCAATCGACATCATACATGAAATAGATGTACTATCAAAACAAGGTGTAAAAGAAATAACGGTGCTAGGGCAAAATGTAAATTCGTATACGTGGAAAGATGAAAATGGCGAAATAGATTTTCCAACCCTTATGGAAAAAATTGCTATTCGCTTAGAAAAAACATCTTCGCCAATAGAATGGGTTCGCTTTATGTCGAGCCACCCAAAAGATTTATCTGACAAACTCATTGATGTTATTGCAGAGCACAGGGTATTGTGCCGGCATATTCACCTTCCAGTGCAACATGGCTCAACGAAAATTTTGGAGTCTATGAATAGAAAGTATACCCGCGAAGACTATCTTTCACTTGTTGCTAGAATTAAGGCTAAAATTCCAAACGTCTCTTTAACAACTGATATTCTCTTAGGTTTTCCTGGTGAAACCAATGAAGACTTTGAACAAACGCTCGATTTAATTGAAAAAGTACAATATGAAATGGCCTATATGTATTATTTTAATCCGCGAGAGGGGACTCCTGCATGTGATTTTCCAAATCAAGTTGATATGGAAGTAAAAAAAGAGCGCCTTGCAAAACTCATTGTTATGCAAAGGACAATTACCAACACTATGTACCAAGGGCGTTTAGGGCAAGTTGTTCGGGTAATTGCAGAAGGTTACTCAAAAGATTCAAAACTTGAACTAATAGGGCGAACAGAAGAAGATGCCCATGTGGTTTTTAAAGCAGGGGAAGAACACATAGGCACTTTTGTAAATGTCCGTCTTGATGAGTTGCATGGAAATACATTCCGTGGTACAATATTGTAACAATAGGAGAAAACAATGCCTTGGAAATTAATATTATTTTTGATATGCCTGGTGCTTACAGTATTTTTTATTGGTTTTAATCTTGAAAATGCTTGCAATATAAACCTCGGTTATAAAACATTTGAAAACGTTCCTGTGTTTTTAACAGTGCTTGTTTCATTCGGAATCGGAGCTCTTGTTTCGTTTATGTTTATGCTAGGGGTTGCATTTCGAAAGACAGATAAAAAAGTAGCTGTTGTAAAAGAGCCAAGAAAGAAAATAGAAAAAGAAAAAAAGGTTTCGATAGGTAAAGATTCATCAGTAGTTACTCCTTCTGCAGAAAACACTATTGCACCAGAGAAAAAAATATCGTTCTTTGAAAAGGGTAAAAGCTTACTTTCCAAAAATGTCGACAAGAAAAAAACTGACAAAAAAACAACTCCAGTCGATGGGGAACAAACAATAATACTCGATGATAATCAAGGAAAAAAATGATAAAAGTTTTTTTAATGGTATCATTATTATTTATATTCGCACCTATTTATTCACAAAGTAGGGTAGGTGATATTGTTTCCAGTGGCACTTCTATAGAAACGACCGTATCAGAACTAAAAAAAATTGTAGAGGGCGGAAGAAATACTGAAGAAAAATATGAGGCTGCATTAGTTCTTGCGCAATTACAAGAACAGTTTGGTGAATACACCGATGCAAGCCTTTATTACACAACAGCTGCTAGTTTAATAGGAACGCAAAGCGCCAAAGGACAAGAATTGTTGTTGGGTGCTGTTCGTTGTGCACTATTAATTGGTGATGTTTCAAGAGCAGATTTTTTATTGAGCACTGCACTTTCATCTATTACTGATACAGAGGCAAAAGCAAAAGCAAATTTATATGCTGTGTGGAGCTGGGTAATTAAGGCAGAAAATGAAGATGAGCTCGATGGTCCTATTTCTGTTTTAAAGTCATATGTTACTCTTGAAAGTATGAAAAGTGTTCGCCCATCGCTATTGTTAACATTGCATCATTTAACTGGAGAAAAAGCTTGGTCAGATCAATTAGAAAAAGAATATCCGCATTCGCCTGAAACAGCGGTTGTTCAAGGGAAGGCTCAATTAATGCCTACACCCTTTTGGTTTTTTTCTACATTAAAAGACTAATTAGCGAATAACTTGTTGTAAGGTAATGTTTTGAGCGATACTCGGAACAATACTAGTAATTCCAACTGAAACAGGCAAAAAAACAACTTGTCTAGTAATATTTTCTTCTGCTTCAATCACTTCAAAGCGGTAGAACCCATTTAAAAAGTCTGAGCCCAAACTATTCTTAAACTGTATAATATTTTCGCCGTACACTGAAACTAGAGTATATACACCAGTTTCTTCTACAGATTCATTTTTAGCAGAAAATGAAAAATCTGTAAATGTGAGTGTGTAACCATTATCTGTAGTCCATACCCTCTCTGAGGTAGTTTTTAATATATCAATAATTGGGCTTGCTTCATCATTGCTTGACTCTGAAACATTTTGAAAAGCTGTACTATCAATTTCTTGCTTATGATAATTTCCATCCCATGTAGTGTTGGGGGTGGCCAACATGGTGAGGGTATCAGTTGCCTTTACCCTTATTTCATCTAATGAAATGAGTGTAACATCAACCCTTCTCAAAAGGTTTGGTATATTGCTATTTGTAGCATAAATAAGTATCCCATTTCGGCGCAGTATACTGCTTTCCCATGTGTACACTTCTGCAGTATCGTTTTGTAAAAAGGTAATAGCCTTATTGTCATAATCAAACGATAAGTACAATGTGTTATCTGAAGATGAAGATGCATGTAACCAAGTCTCAGATAAAAAAGTCCCAAGAGATTGTTCTGTACCATCTTGTACACTTGCAAGTTCTTGTGCATTAATATTGCGGCCCAAAATGCGTGTTTGACTTTGTTGAACATATGTTTGAGTTACTGAATCCCAATCGTACATAATGTGCAACTGGTCTAATGTACTTTGTGTTGACGCTGGGTCTGAAGTATATACCCAAATTGGGAAACTTTCAGCATTTTCGCTACTAAAGGCATAAGAGCTGCTTCTTGTATCTTGGCTAATAAAAATTGTTCCATCTGCACGCAAGTCTGCAATAAGCTGTAAATTTACAGAAGATGCAGTAGGTTCTGAAAGCCATACTTGTAATACCGATTCGTTTGTTTGTGAATAGCCGCTAATAATGAGGGAATTTTCGTGTGTTCCAGTAATATCTAATACGTCTACAGAAAAGGTGTGCGTTTGCTGTATTTCTGTCTCCAGTATGTATGAACGTTCATATGCTCCAAAGAGTGGTCTATATAATCCTATAATAACTTTAATGTTAGGACTATTTGAATCTTTTACCGCTACAACTTGGTCAACATAGTTATCTGTATTAAAGTCTACTGATAAGGCCGTAACATAAAGTTCGTCGGCTAACAGAGGGACTAATACGGTAACATCATCGGCCTCAGGTATTAAACTAGTAGGTTGCTCTGTTCTTCGAGTTTCAGTTTCTTGCTGCGAAAAATTTGAAAACTGATTGCTAGGTTGCAAATCTGAAAAATTTACATTTTGTCGAATGACAAAAAAAACAATAACAATACCAATGAGTATAAATAAAATAGTCGTTAACTTTTTCATACCAGTACACTATACAATTTTATTGAAATTTAAACAAGTGCAAGCTACCAGATACAGAAATAATTAGCCCGTATTCAATTTTCTATTGACTTTTTTGGTTATTTTAGATATTGTTTAGGTATAAATTTATATATTATTGATAGGAGAAAAATCATGATTAAAGTTGGAATTAACGGTTTTGGTCGCATCGGACGTATGGTTTTCCGTGCTGCAGTACAAAACTTCTCAAATGACATTCAAATTGTAGGTATTAATGACCTTCTAGACCCAGATTA
>CAYJLT010000001.1:0-60180 GCA_964371295.1 uncultured Treponemataceae bacterium | reverse complement strand
TTATTGAGAAGATAGATACTTCTGGAACACAAGGTGATGATGCAATTGTTGAAGTCTTACAATCAATCGGAGCAGATATTGAATTAAATACAAATGACAAAACTCTTACAATACGAGGAGGCCTGCATTCTACTATCCACAATGAAAAAAATGGCTGGATAGAAGGCAGGCTTGCTGTCCAACAGGAAAAAGAAGAGCTTCGTATAAACTGTTCTGGATACCCAGATGCAGTATGCGCGCTTGCTGCAATTGCTTGCTTTGTGGAGGGGAGAATTATTTTAGAAGATGTAGGGGTCTGTAGAAAAAAAGAAACAGATAGGTTAACAGTAATGACAAAGGAGCTGTCTAAACTTGGAGCAACAATTACTGAGGGGCAGGATTCCTTAGTAATAGAGGGGCAGTCGCCAATAGCACCTGATGGTACAAATAATAAAAATTTTGCGCTACATGGAGGAACAATAGAGAGCCATCATGACCATCGAGTGGCAATGTCCTTTTCATGTTTAGCGTTAGGGTTACCAGAAGGAGAAGAAATTTTTATAAAAGACTTTGAATGTTATGAAGTATCTTTTCCGCATTTTTTTGAAACAATGAATGCTCTTGGGGCTAATTTCATCGAAACTACCTAAAACATGAGACCTTCATTTTTGTGAAGCAAAACAGCTTCTTGCAGATGTTCAAGAGTAATAGATTTGCAAGCACTCATGTCGGCAATGGTTCGGGCTACTTTTACGCAAGAATGCAAGCCTCGCGCTGAAAAGCCGTAGCGCAAAGATTCTGTGTGCAAGTAGTTTTCTATGCTCTTTTCTAGAGAGCAATACTTTTTTATTTCCGAAACATTTAAATGGCTATTAGCTTTTCCTTGCCGTGATCTTTGAATTTCGGTTGCTGTTTTTATATCTTTTCTCAAAAACTCAGTGCTTATTATTTGTTCATTCTGTTCTTCTAAATTTGCTCTTTCGAGCGAAACGCGTATATCTATCCTATCGAGAAGGGGAGCTGAAAAGCGTCTCCAGTATTGTTCAACTGCACGTGCACTACATAAGCATATCTTGTCAGAGGAACCAAAATTACCGCAAGGGCAGGGGTTTGATGCTATTAAAAGTTGAAATCTTGCAGGAAATTCTGTGCTCCGCCCAGCTCTACTTAATGTTACTTTTCCATCTTCTAATGGAACTCGAAGAGTTTGCAATACAGAAACCCTAAATTCAGATGCTTCATCTAAAAATAAAATACCATTATGAGCTAAAGATATTTCTCCAGGCCTACAATAAGGACCTCCGCCAATCATCCCTTCAAGACTGGAGCTTTGGTGAGGCATCCTAAAAGGAGGATCTGTCATAAGGCTTTCACCGGGCTTTAGTTTTCCCGCTAAACTGTATATACGTGTTACAGGCAGAGCCTGTTCATTAGTAAGGAGAGGAAGAAGTGACTGAAAATGCTGCAGAGCTAGGGTTTTTCCACATCCTGGAGGACCATACGCTATTATATTATGTAGCCCCGCTGCTGAAACTTGCAAGGATCTTAAAAAAGAGTGCTGCCCCTTTATGCTACTGTAATTAAAATCATCCTTTATAGAGTTAAACATAACCTCTTCAGCATTCGGTTTTTCAAAAGCAGCAGAGTCATCTTTTGCAATTATTTTTTCAAAAAATTTTTCTGATTGTAGTTTTAATAGTAGTCGATACGTGTCCTGTAGGGTTTTTACCGTAAAAATTCGAATGTTTTTTAACCCTGCCGCTTCTTGAGCATTTTCCTCTGGAATAATGCATACTTGTATTCCTTGTTCAGCCGAAGTTGACAAAGCCGCATGTACCCCCCGTACTGGGCGTACTTTGCCAGATAATTCGAGCTCACCCATAACAAGGAGTCTTATGTCTTCATGGAAGGAACTTTGCAAACCTCCTTCTGCGTTATCTACCTTTAATTTTTCTTGTAGCACCGCTAAGGCAATAGCTAAATCAAAGCCTGCTCCTTCTTTTTTTACATCTGCAGGGGACAAACTTATTAACACCCTTTCGAGAGGAAATTCAAAGCCCGAATTTCGTATCGCAGCACGCATCCTTTCGCGAGCCTCTTTTACAGCATTGTCAGCAAGGCCTACAACTTCAACGAGGGGTATTCCTCGACGTAAATCAACTTCAATGGAAACTAAAGCACCTTCATACCCAAAGGGCGAAAAACTAATTACTTTCATTTTTTCTCCAATAAAAAACTATACTAATATTATTAGTATTTTAGAGAGAAAAAAATTGAAAATTTCGGAATTTTTACAAATAAAGGTGAAAATCAGGATAAAGAAATTAATTTTGGTTTTAATTCTTCTAACCAAAATCGTTCGTCAATGCTCTTCCCGCCACTGGTCCTTCCAATTTTTCTGTCTGCACGAACATGTTCACCGTGAAAATCACTTCCTGCGGTTATAAAAAAGCCAATGCGCTTTGCCATTTCTTCAAGCCTCTTCGCTTCGACAACTCTAACACCTGGGTGCCAAGCTTCAAGGCCTTCAACGCCTCTGTCAAAAATGTTCTGTAAAACGTCTTCTATTTTACCCCAAGAAAGATACAATGATAAAGGGTGTGCAAGGATAGGAATGCCACCACTATCTTTTATTGCAGTGATGGCTTCATCGAGATTTGCTCCTACCCTTGGAACATAAAAGGATTTGTTTCGCGCTAAAAACTTATCAAAGGCTTGTTGCCGATTCTTAACAATTTTTTTTGACACTAAATAATCTGCAATATGCGGCCTTCCTAAAGATTCGGTTGAAAAAAGCTCTTTTAGTTCCTTTAGTGAGGTATTTATGCCATAAGTTTGCATTTTTTTTACAATTTCAGTGTTTCGTGTATTGCGAGCTTTGTCTAAAAATGCGATAATATCTAGTAGAGAAGTACTCGGAAATTTTATTCCGAGACCAAGTAGGTGAAACTCTCCTGAGGTCCATTGAATATTTAATTCGATGCCAGGAATAAAGTTAACGTTGTTTTTCTTTGCAGCTTCTTGAGCTTCCGCAAGACCTCCAATTGTATCATGGTCCGTAAGGGCGATGGTGCTGAGCCCTTTTGTAGCAGCATATGCAATAAGGTCACTAGGAGATAATGAGCCGTCTGATGCACTTGAGTGTGTGTGTAAGTCGATCATAATAAAACTATATCATAAATTTTATTTTTGTGATATAATGAAAAAAGTTACATTATGTGATATACTATTCATAGAGGTAAAAAATGCCAAAGGCAATGCAGTACACAAAAGGTTCTATCATTTATTTCGCAGGCGATATGGATGAGCGGATTTTCATTCTCCAAAAGGGAATGGTTCTATTAACGAGCACTGATATTGAAACAAACATCCCCGCAACAGAACATATACGAGAAGGGGAATTCTTTGGTGTAAAATCATCCTTAGGGCACTTTCCTCGAGAAGAAACTGCTACCGTAGTGACAGAAGCTAGTGCTATAGCGCTAACAGTACAAGAGTTTGAAAAAATGTTTAGTGGTAATAGACAAGTTATTATGAAAATGTTAAAAGTTTTTTCAAATCAATTAAGGTCTATACATAGAAAAACAGAATCCATATTGAAAAGCGAACTTGATATTGATCAAGTAACTGGAATGATATCTGTTGCACAAAGTTTTTTTGATGACGAGCAATATAAAGCCTGTTGCGATGTCTGTACAAAACTTCTTTCACGGTTCCCTAACACGTCAAAAAAAGAGGAGGTTGCAAAGTTATATGCTTCTTCAAAAAGGCGATTGGACCTACAAGGGGGGCGTGCAAAAAAAGTGGCACATGTGGGAGAATCAGAAGAAGAAATTACTGGAAACTCTTCAGCTCTAAAGCAGTTTTCTTTACCTACTTTTTCTCGGTTTGCAAAAATATTTGAGCCCGAAACTGTTATTATTTCTGAATATGAACCTGGAGATAGTTTTTATTTAATACAGTCTGGACAAGTTCAACTAGTAAAATGCGTAAAAGGCTCTAAAAAGAATATAGATATTTTAAAGCCATCTGAATTTTTTGGGGAAATGGCAATTCTAGAAAACACTCCTCGTTCTGCAACAGCCGTTGCATTAAACAGAGTTGAAGTGCTAGAGTTCAACAAGGAAAATTTTGAAGTACTAATTATGGGCAATCCACAAATTGCACTAATTTTGTTAAAGTTGTTTTGTAAACGAATATATGATCAAAAAAGAAGATTTAAAATACTTGTTATTGAAGATCTTCAAGCGAGAATAGCAGATGTATTCCTAATGTTTGACGAAATGAACAGAAACCCACAAGGGGGGGATCGCTCGAGACAGTTCAGTTTAACTATTCAAGATCTCGCTCATTGGGCAGGACTTCCTTTTGATGTCGCGCGTGATGAAGTTAATAAATTTGTTGAAAAACGAAAACTTGAAGTTTTTGACACATATATGATAGTTGCAAATATTGTAGACATGAGACGTATTGTAGATACAAAAGCGAGCTTACGGTCTAGCTAAAAAAGCAAATCTTTATTATAAAAAGCTACAAAAATTGTAGCTTTTTTTTATGTATTACCTTGTTCGTGTGAGAAAAATTTCATTAAATACGTTTTTTCTTGAAAATTTTACAAAAATGATATATACTTTTTATATGATTTATGAGGTAATGTTAACTCTTTTTCCAGGACAAGAGGACGACAAAGAATTAGTTAAAAAAAGAATCTTGCGCATGTTAAGTGATAGTGGTACATATGTAGGAAGCTCAGAAGTTTCTGCAATTGTCTGTAAAAAAAAGTCTATAGATGCACGGCGCAAAGATGTAAAGATTCATATTAGGTATGCAGTATATGTGGGGGAAACCCCATCAGACAGCTTTGCCCCAGAGTGGAAAGAGGCCGACGCAACAAAAAAAGTTATAATCATTGGAGCAGGGCCAGCTGGTCTTTTTGCGGCACTCTCTTTTTTAGAAAAAGGGATTAAACCAGTAATTATTGAAAGAGGTCATGAAGCAACGCAAAGAAAAAAGGATATTGCAGAAATAAGTAAAACAGGTAAGGTTGAAGAAAACTCGAATTACTGTTATGGAGAAGGGGGAGCAGGAACCTTTTCTGATGGAAAATTGTATTCCCGTTCAAATAAACGCGGAGATATTTCACATATTTTGTCAATTCTACATCATCACGGCGCAGATAAATCAATTTTATCGGATTCACACCCGCACATAGGAACAGAAAAACTACCTGAAATAATTAGCGCTATCTCGGCAACTATTCGCTCTTTTGGCGGTGAAATTCGTTTTAATACAAAGTGTGTAGATTTTGATTTTGATGAAAATCATCATATAAGAGCAGTACAAATTGAAAATACAGAAACACAAAAAAAAGAAAGCATAGACGCGCAAAGCGTATTGCTTGCAACAGGGCACTCTGCGGATGATATTTATAGGCTCGTTGCAAAGGCTGCTCTTGCACATGCGAGCGTTACCAGTGATAATAGACTCTATGTGTTACAACAAGCTTTAGAAGCCAAAACCTTTGCAATTGGGGCTCGATTAGAACATCCTCGAGAGCTTATTGACCACATTCAATATGGGCAGTCAAATGAAGAGGCGAACCTTCCTTCTGCAGAATATAAACTTACCGCGCAAATTGCAGGGCGTGGTGTATATTCTTTTTGTATGTGCCCAGGTGGTTTTGTTGTACCTTCTTCAAGTGCATCAAACCATCTTGTTGTAAATGGAATGTCGTCGTCAAAAAGAAATTCTGTTTGGTCAAATGCAGCCTTTGTGGTTGAAACAAGGCCTGAAGATATTCCTTCTGAATTTGGAAATGATGTGCTTGCAGGGCTAAACTTTAGAAACAGCATAGAAGAAGAAGCTTTTAACCAAGCAAAAAAAGCAAAGGCAAAAAACCCACAGGCTGCCCCCGCACAGAGGCTTAAAGACTTTTTAGAGGGAAGGCTTTCAAAAACACTTCCTGAAACGTCTTATGTTCCGGGCCTTGTTTCTTCTCGCTTAGATTTATGGCTCCCTGAGCATATTTCGCTTAGGCTACAAGAAGCCTTTCATGAATTTGACAAAAAGGTAAAAGGTTTTGTATGTGAAGAAGCGGTCTTAATTGCCCCAGAAACAAGGACTTCTACACCTCTTAGAATATTACGCCACTCTCAAACATGCGAAAACCCTGTTTTAAAAGGAGTCTTTCCTTGTGGAGAAGGAGCAGGCTATTCTGGAGGAATTGTTTCTTCTGCAATGGATGGAGAAACCGTTGCGAAAGCGATAATTGGACATGTATTTGAGGAAAAAAAACATGAAAACACTGACGGACATTGAAATTGCTCAAAAAAATGAAATGTTACCTATTGCAGACATTGCAAAAAATCTTTCACTTTGTGATGAAGATATAGAATCATTTGGTAGATATAAGGCAAAGTTATCACTTAAAAAATTACAAGAGTTGCAAAATATTCCTTTAGAAAAAAAAGGAAAGCTTATCCTTGTTACGGCCGTAACACCCACTCCAGCAGGAGAAGGAAAGTCTACCGTAACAGTAGGCTTAGGTGATGGCCTTCGAAAAATAGGAAAAAAATCTATTATAGCACTTAGAGAACCTTCTTTAGGACCATGCTTTGGGGTAAAAGGAGGGGCCTGCGGCGGTGGATATTCGCAAATTGTCCCTATGGAAGACATAAATCTTCATTTTACTGGTGACATTCATGCCATTTCTATTGCAAACAATCTTATAGCAGCCCTTATTGATAACCATCTTCAGCAGGGAAACGAACTCGGCATTGACCCCAAAACGGTAACGTGGAAAAGGTGTGTTGATTTAAACGACAGAGTTTTGCGAAACGTTATTGTGGGGCTTGGCGAAAGAGGTGACGGGGTAACAAGAGAAGATCATTTTTCTATTGCCGTAGCAAGTGAAATTATGGCAATTGTATGCCTATCAAAAAACATAAAAGAATTAAAAGAACGCATAAACTCCATTATTATTGCAAAAAATTATTCAAAGCAATTTGTAACGCTTAAATCTCTCGGTGTTGCTGGAGCCATAGTAGCCCTTTTAAAAGATGTTATAAAACCTAACTTAGTACAAACTTTAGAAAAAACGCCAGCCTTTGTGCACGGTGGTCCATTTGCAAACATTGCACATGGATGCAACAGCGTAAATGCAACTCTAAGCGCGCTTGCACTAGGGGAATATGTGGTAACTGAAGCTGGCTTTGCTGCCGATTTGGGTGCAGAAAAGTTTATGGATATAAAGTGCCGAAGTGCAGGAATTGAGCCAAGCGCAGTTGTTATTGTTGCAACAATTAGAGCTCTTAAAATGCACGGTGGTGTAAAAAAAGACGACTTATCAAAAGAAAATGTTGAAGCCGTGAAAAAAGGCTTTGAAAACCTGCAAACCCACATCGAAAACATTTCTAAGTTTGGTGTTCCTGCAATTGTTGCCCTTAACAAATTTATGCTAGACACAGAGGCAGAAGTTAACGCTGTTACAGAACTTTGCAAAAACCAAGGTGTGGAATGTGTGTTAAGCGAAGGTTGGGAAAAAGGTGGCGAAGGAACCTCTTTATTAGCAAAAACAGTTGTGAGTACAATTGATGCAAAAAAGAGCCATTTTAAGCCCTTATATGAGCTCTCAGAGCCTTTTACAACCAAAATTGAAAAGCTTGCAACAACAATATACAGGGCAAAGAGTGTTGAGTTTTCCCCTTTAGCCTTACGAAAACTAAAAGAGTACACCGAGGCAGGATACGTAAACCTACCTATTTGTGTTGCAAAAACACAAAACTCCATAAGCCACGATAAGGCTCTTTTTGGTGCTCCAAAAGATTACGTGTTCCCTGTTCGCGATGTGCAATTGTATTCAGGGGCGGGCTTTGTGGTCGTTTTAGCAGGCGACATTATGACCATGCCAGGCTTACCAAAAGTTCCCGCAGCTTGTTCTATAGACGTAGATGACGAAGGAAACATTTCGGGACTGTTTTAGGATAAAGCCTTTACATACGCTTCAAAAGTATCAGAATACCAATCGGATATTTTTTTAATTTCTTCTAAGTCTCTTTGTGCGGCTAAATCATAAAGTGCTGCAACGGGGTATCCTGCTTCCTTAGCCGTTTTTATTGCATGAAAAGAATCTTCAAATATAACTGTTTTTCCTAAAGGGGAGCCTAGAGTTTTTCTAGCCATGTCAAAAATTGCAGGAGATTCTGCCTTTGCGCTTCCTGCCTCTGTTGAAGTTACGATACCTTTAAAGTACTTTGCAATACCATGTCCTTCTAAAGCAATTTCTACTAAATGTCTATCTGTTGCAGTTGCCACATACATAGGGATGTTTTTTTCTTTTAGAAGGTCCAAAAACTCCTTTACAAAGGGTTTTAATGGCACTGTTGTGTTATATGCTGCTTCCATAACGCCATTGCACTCTTTAATAATAGTTTCTTTATCTAAATTTAAACCATATGTGATATTGAGGTATTCTGCTGTTTGAATGATGGTAAGAGGATATAACTTTTCATTTAGTTTTTCTTCGGGTTCTAGGTTTTTGAGTTTTATATAAGTGTGCCCCATGTTTTGCCATTCTTGCATTGAGTCAACGAGCGTACCATCAAGGTCAAAGATTGCCCCTTGTATATGTTCCCATGTTAAGTCTTTCACTGCTATTCCTTATCGTTTTTTTAAGTGCCAAATGAGCCCTGTGTTTTTTAATTGGACAAGACCTCGTTTTTCTGCATCGTGGGCTAGCTTTTTGAAGCGAGCATAACCGTATTTTTTATAGTCAATATTCTTTGCTGCATCGGCAAAGGATTTCCATTCGTCACTTTTTAAGATTGATAATAATTCTGTAAATTCTTTCGGGAGACCTTTTTGTGTTTGTGCTTGCAATTGTAGTTTATTATGTTCCTCTTCTGAGAATTTTATAGCTGTTACTTTTATTGCGGCGTTTATAAAGGCCTTCCAAGTTCTGTACCCGAGCTGTTTTTCATTAAAGCGCGAATTTAATAATTTCATACGTATTTTTACAGCACCTAAGAAAGGCTCTTTGCCTTCTTTTATCATCGTAGAAACAGTGTCTTCTAATAACTCAAAACTTTGCTCACGAGAAAGAGATTTTTCATGTGCTACAGCATCTTCATTATTATCTGCTGAATCAGTAGCATCAATTATATCCCTGTAATCTTTGAAATCATCTGCCATTCTAAGTAAGTCTTCAGAGGCATTTCTTGTAACGTCACAAATAACTAAGGTTTTTTTACCATATTTTCTTAAGCTTTGTAATAGGGGGCGAAAGTCTGCATCGCCTGTAATAAGCACAAATCTTTCTATATGGGGGTATTGAAAAATTAGTTCTACCCCTCGAGCAACCATTGCCATATCGGAGCTGTCTTTTCCTGACGGAGGAACATGTAAGAGCTCAAAGCTATTGTCTGCAAGTTCTTTTGATATTTCGCTTATATGTTTTGCATTCCAGTTTCCAAATGCCATCGCATAGTTAATATGACCTTCTTCAGAAATTGAGTCTTTTATCATCTGTACATAATTCATCCCCAGGGGCGGGGTAACATTTTCTATATCCCATAAAATTGCTGTATTCATATTTTTTTTCCTTTATGCATTTTTACCGTGCTGCAGTCCGCACTTTATTTGTTTTCATTCTCATAATCCAATTTTCCCCTAAAGTTTCGCTTGTGTATAATAGAGCCTCATGGCCGTAGCTTACCCATTGCATTATGGTGCCATCAGTAGGATTAACAAAGCAATAACTTTTTTTATCAAGGCTTAAGCGATCTGTATCTGGGCCGATAAACTCAAAGGGAACGCCCTCTTCTATTTTGTTCATTGCCTTAAAGGGATAAAAATACCAGTCGTTTTGTTCTTTTGGTGCGTGAGGAACCTTTTCAGGGTGGTCGGAATAATCTTTTTCTTTCGCCATTTTTGCATCAGGGTGTAGAGACTGCAATTGCTTTTCAAAGGTTTCTACTGTTTTAATGCCTTCTAAAATAATTTTTTGTGCTTCATCACTTGTTAATGGCTTATCAATTGTTCCTGCCATTTCATATTCACCAGAAGATTCTCCAGAGGTTGTTTCATTTGCATCATCGGGACCAAAATAAAAGCCTGTTCCAAAAGCCCTATGCTGAAGGTTAAATAATTCAGATACAAAGGGCTTTGCTGTCTCTTCTGTAATGTCCCCTTCTTTTGCATCGATAGCCTTTCTATAGGCTCTTGCAACAAGGGCAACGTAATAAAGGCTTTTCATTCTGCCTTCAACTTTTAAGGCATCAACCCCTGCGTTTTTAAAATCTGTAAGATAATCTATCATGCAAAGGTCTTTAGAAGAGAGAACAGCGGTAAAGTTTTCTCCTTCAAAAACAGGAAAATATTCTCCAGGGCGTTTTTTTTCTTCTAAAACAAGTTCCCCGCTTTGTGCTAACTCTTTTGATGTTTTTATATCAAAATCCCATCTACAAGAGTGGGAGCAGGCTCCAGCATTTGCGCTCCTTCCATTCATATAAGCACTCATTAAGCACCTACCAGAATAGGCAATACACATAGCTCCGTGACCAAAAGCTTCAATTTCCATCTCTGGTACTGCATCTTTTATTTCGCGTATTTCATTCAAAGAAGCTTCTCTGCCTACAACTATTCTATCAAAGCCTAGAGATTTATATAGCTTTACGGCCTCTCTATTTATGCAATTTGCTTGGGTGCTAAGATGTATCTTCGTGTTTGGAAAGTGTTTTTGAATGAGGTTTAGCATGCCAATGTCCTGAATAATAAAAGCATCAAAAGGATATTGTTTAAAATAGTCAACTTCACTTAAAAAAGCATCTAGGTCTTTGTTGTGGAAAGTAATATTCATTGCACAAAACAAGAGTTTTTTTGGGAACCTATTTTTTAAGTCTCGTATTGCTAAAAATTCCTCATCATGGAAATTATCTGCTTTTACACGGAGGGAAAAATTCTTTAAGCCAATATATGCCGCATCAGCTCCATATTCATATGCATACCGTAACTTCTCTATATTTCCTGCGGGACAAACTAATTCCATTATAGTATATCCTCTTTATCTCTAATATATTTTCCAACTTTTTCTATTGCTAAATGGGCTTCTTCTAAAAACTCATCTGCTCGTTGAAACATGTGCATCATGCCTTCCCAGCGGTCCACTTCACACTTTATGCCAAATTTGCGAAGTCGTCCTTGAAAATATAGTATATCAGTTTCAATAAGCTCCCCTTTTGCAACTTGTATGTAGACAGGGGGAAAATTTTCAAGCATCAATTGTTCTGCAAAAACAGGAGAAACAAAAGGGCTTTTTAAATTTTCAGAATAAGTATACATTTCTGCACACCACTTTAATGCTTGTGGTGTTAGAATTTTATCTTTGGTTGGTTTTAAGGATGTTGGGTTTTCTAAGTCGTCCGAAACATTAAGCCATGGTGAAAAAAGAACAATGCCTTTTATTTTTTTTCTAAATGCACCTTTTATTTTTAAAAGAACACCAAGGGCAACACTTGCGCCAGAGCCATCTGCAAGCAAAATAATATTCTTTGATTCAGAATATAACTTTTTAATTACTGCTTTAATGTCATCAAACCCTGCAGGGTACGGGTGCTGTGGTGCTAAGCGATATTTTGGAAGGATGAGTTTTGCACACGATGCATGGGCAAGAGTTGCACAAAAACCTCTCCAAGACTCAGGGGAACCGCCAACAAAAGCCCCTCCATGCACATACAATAGAACTTGGGATGTTGAACAAACTTCTGGCAACAACACTTCACATTCAATATCATTTATTATAGTTTGCTCTAACTCAACGCGATTGGGTAAAATGGGGGAGGCAAATGTTTCTTCTATATCGCTTCGAAATTTATCAATATCGGATGAAGGGGTGGCAACGAGCGTTTTTAGTTTTTTAATAGCTTGTTTTGTTTGTTGCATTTTCATATGGGAAGTATAGCAAAAAATAGTAAAATGTGCTATAGTAAAGCCGTTATGCCTATAAAAATTCAATCAGATTTGCCAGCACGAGGAGTTCTAGAAGCAGAAAACATCTTTGTGATGACAGATGAAAGAGCAACACATCAAGATATCAGGCCTCTTAAAATTGCAATAGTTAACCTGATGCCAACTAAAATAGCGACAGAGACACAGTTATTGCGCTTATTGGGGAACACTCCATTACAAATAGAGATTTCTCTTGTCCATATGGAAACACATACAGCAAAAAATACCGGTGAAGAACATTTGCAAAAGTTTTATATTAACTCAAAGCAAGTGCTATCACAACGCTTTGATGGAATGATAATTACGGGAGCCCCTGTAGAGCAAATACCGTTTGAAGATGTTGATTACTGGGATGAGCTAACAGCTATTATGGAGTATGCCAAAGAAAAGGTTTTTTCTACCTTATATATTTGTTGGGGTGCACAAGCAGGCCTCTACTATAATTTTGGGATTCCCAAATATACGTTAGATAAGAAAATGTTTGGAATATTTGCGCATAAGAAAAACATGCAAAATGAACCGCTGCTTCGAGGCTTCGACGATGTTTTTTTTGCACCTCAATCGAGACATACTGAGGTTAGAAAAAGTGATATTGAAAAAAACACAGACTTGTGTATTTTAGCAGAGTCTGATGAAGCGGGTGTCTTGCTTGTTAAATCAAAAGATGATAGAAAAATATTTGTAACAGGGCATTTTGAATATGATGCAGACACCCTTGCTAGCGAATATAAACGTGATATTAGCAAAGGGCTTGATATAGAAATGCCAGTGAACTACTTTACAAATGACGATGCTACAACGATTCCTTTATCTACATGGCGAAGCAATGCAAACCTATTCTACTATAACTGGATAAATTATGTATATCAAGAAACGCCATATCATTTTGTATGGGATTAAAAATGAATAAACAAAAAGCTCCTACATGTGGATTTTATGACTCTTTTGATGTTGCTGTTGTTGGCGCAGGACATGCTGGTCTAGAAGCAGCATTGGCTTCTGCTCGAATGGGTAACAAGACCATAGTAATTACACAATCAATTGATGCAATTTGTCGTCTTTCTTGTAATCCTTCTATTGGGGGGATTGCTAAAGGAAACATAGTTCGCGAAATAGATGCACTCGGCGGTGAAATGGGTAAGATTATTGATCAATCAATGTTACAGTTTCGACTGTTAAACAAAAGTAAGGGACCTGCAGTACAAGCGCCAAGAAGCCAAGCCGATAAAATTTTATATGCTGATATCGCAAGAAAAACCCTCGAATCACAAGAAAATATTCATATGCTCCAAGATACCGTTATCGACATAGAAACAACCCAAGCAGATAATAAAAGTACTCGAGAGCAAAAAGTTACTGCCTTGATTACTCAAAGAGGACGGCGAATTCCTGTTAGATCTGCCGTATTAACAACAGGTACCTTTTTAGGTGGTAAAATCTTCATAGGCCAATATGACGAAAGCTGCGGTAGGCTTGGGGAACAAGCAGCCTTTGGTTTAACGGAGGCTCTAAACAGGCTTGGTTTTGCAACGGGGCGATTGAAAACAGGAACACCACCAAGAATTCTCCGGCCAAGCATAGATTTTTCATCTCTAGAAATCCAAGAAGGAGATGAAAAGGTTATCCCCTTTTCGTTTGATACTGAATTGGTCGACCGCCCCATGGTTCCTTGCTACCTTGCTTATACAAATGAAATAACCCATGAAATAATTCGCAAAAACATAGACCTATCCCCACTTTTTTCAGGAAAAATAAGTGGTACTGGCCCTCGTTATTGCCCCTCAATTGAAGACAAGGTTGTTCGTTTTGCCGAAAGAGACAGACATCAGCTGTTTTTAGAGCCAGAAAGTTTATTTACAGAAGAAATGTACTTAAATGGGTTTTCCTCCTCTTTGCCCGAAGATATTCAAGATAAGTTTTTGCGCTCAATGGATGCCTTTAAAAATGCAATTATTTCGCGTCCTGGCTATGCAGTTGAGTATGACTATATTGACCCAACAGAGCTATTTGCAAGCCTTGAAACAAAAAAAGTGGCAGGTCTTTTTACCGCCGGGCAAATTAATGGGACGTCGGGTTATGAAGAAGCAGCGGGGCAAGGTCTTGTTGCTGGAATTAATGCGTCTTTGTACTCAAAAGCACATATGGCATTATGTGGCGATCATACAACATATCTTGATGTTGCAGGTAAAGAAGTGCATAGTGCAGGTCATAAAGATAGGCTCTCAGATACTCCCACGTATAACCCCTTAATTTTAGGGCGAGATGAAGCATATATTGGAGTTTTAATTGATGATTTAGTGACGCTAGGAACAAAAGAGCCTTACAGGATGTTTACCGCACGAGCAGAGTATCGACTTAAACTACGCCATGATACAGCTGATGAGAGGCTTTTTTCAAAGGCTTATGCCGTCGGGTTAAAAACTGAAAAACAAATGGAAAGGCTATCTCAAAAACTAGAGCAAAAACGAGAAATAATTTCGTGTTTTGAAAAAGATGCAACCTTGGTTACAGAAGAAATGCTTTTTTGTGGCGAGCTTTCAAAAATATACCCTCATGAAATTCTTGAAGCTGCAGCAATAGATTTTAAATATAAACATTATGTAGAAAAGCAAGACAAGCGCATTGAAAAAATGCATAAAATGGAACATGCTAAAATACCGGAAAATTTTGATTATGCAAGCATTCCAAGTTTATCAAATGAATCAAAACAAAAACTTGAAAAAATTCGCCCAACAACCCTTGGGCAAGCGAGTAGGATTTCAGGAATCAGAAACTCTGATGTTATGCTACTAATGGTCTACTTACGTTAAATTTACTCAGCTTATCGATTTTTTGACTTTCTTCTAACAGTAAAAGCTTTTTTTGTTTTGTTACTTTCTTTTAATGCCTTTTTTTTATAAATAGCATAAAAGTGTTCTTGGCTTCGCAAGGGCTGTTCATTGTTTGAAGGAATTTTTGTCCATGTACTATCAGCATTCAATATATAAGAGTTTTGGTTGTCCAAAAAATATGTATGCAAAATATCTTTTATTGTAGCTGATACATCTTGTTGCAAAATAGGAAACATTAACTCCACCCTTTTTTCAAGGTTTCGAGGCATCCAGTCTGCGCTTGATAAATATATTTCTTCAGAGCTACCGTTTTGAAAGTAAAAAATTCTTGTATGCTCTAAGTAGCGATCGACAATACTTATCACCTTGATATTCTCACTTTGCCCTTTAACTCCTGGCACAAGCATGCATATGCCGCGAACATTTAACAAAATTTTTACATGGTTGCAACTTGCCCTGTAAAGAGCTCGAATAATTTCGGGGTGTGCAAGGCTATTCATTTTTGCCATAATAAGGCCAGGGTTTTCTTTAGTAGAATTTTTTATTTCTCTTTCTATCATTGCCAAGAGTTGCGCCTTTAGGTGGACGGGAGCCATAAAAAGCCTATTCATACTTTGAACAGCAGAATATCCTGAAATCATATTAAACAGGAGATTCACATCATTTGCTATTTCTATGTTTGTTGTAAAAAGAGACATATCAACGTAGAGGCGAGAAGTTTTTTCGTTATAATTTCCTGTTCCCATGTGTACATAGCGAATAAAGCCAGCTGTCTCTCGTCTAACAACTAAAAGCATTTTTGCGTGCACTTTCAAATGGGCTAACCCATAAATAACTATAGCACCTTCTTGTTGAAGAATGTTTGCCCACGACATGTTTCTCTCTTCATCAAAACGAGCTTTTACTTCAACAAAAACAGTTACTTGCTTTCCGTTTCTAGCTGCCTTTATGAGGCTTTTTATTAACGGAGAATTACCACTTGTCCTATAGAGCGTCATTTTAATTGCAAGAACATCATCATCTTCTGCAGCATCATTTACAAACTGTAAAACTGGCTCATATGACTCATAAGGCACATGCAGCAGTATATCTTTTTGCTTTAAGACATCCCATAGAGGTTGTTTTTGCTCAAGAGAAGCAGGGTAGCTGCTTCTCCATGAAGGATATCGTAAGTGAGAAAAACCTTCTAAAGACTCAAGAGCAATGAAGCTTTTTAAATCAATAAAAGGTGTTTCTGTGCTATAGACATCGCTAGGCTTCAAACTAGTTTTTTCAATTAGAATTTTTGCAATCTCTCCCCCCGTTGACGTACAGGTTAAGCGAATTGGCACAGATTTTTTTCGGGCAATTAGGACATCCTCCATAGCTTTAATAAAGTTTTCATCACTCTCTTCATCAACTGCAAAGGCTGCGTCACAAACTGCTTTAAACACAAGCGTTTGACCAACAGAATAGCCTGGGAATAAACTTGTTCCGTACAAAACAATAATATCATCTAGAAGAGAAAAACGATGCGCTCCTTCTTGTGATGGCAACCAAATAATTCTGTCTAGCATAGAGGGTACTTGCACAAAAGCCAAAGGAGTCTTTTCTTCTGTCTTTTCTGTGGAGTATAAACCTTCTCCATCAATTATTGCATTTAGCAAAAAGGCAACATGTACTTTTAAATTAGCTATAGGGGGTAGTTCATTTTCACTTTCTGCTCGCAAAGGGGTGAGCAAGGGAAAGACTTGCTCTCTAAAGAGATTTTCCGTAAATTGTTTTTCGCTAGAAGAAAATTTGCTTGGGTGTGTGTATACAATGCCCTCTTTTTTGAGTTCATTAATTATTTCATGGCCAAAAAGTGTATGCTGAATATCAAAAAGCTCATGTGCGCGCTTAGATATGGCCGCTAGTTGTTCTTTTGCACTAAAACCAGAAATATCTTTCCAAGCAAGTTCTTGACGAGACTGTCTTTTTAAACCTGCAACTCTAACCATAAAAAATTCATCAAAGTTTGATGAAACTATAGAAAGAAATTTTAGTCGTTCAAACAACGGGATTTTTTTGTTTTGTGCAAGGCTTAATACACGGGCATTAAAGTCAATCCAAGAAAGTTCGCGGTTAATATACAGAGGAGGTTTTGATTTATCTGTTTTTGCTGCCATGTAGCCCCTTCTATGTTATGAGCACAGTATATCCAAAAGCAGATTCAAATAAATCGCTTTTTTTGGCAACTGACTGCTTCTCTAAATTTACATCTCTAATTTCTTTTATTTCTAAAACAAGCATATTTTCTCTTAAATATACTGAAACATTTGGAATATGTTGAGAATGTCCTCTATCAAGGGCATCTGCTATTCTGAGGATTGCAGAAAGTTTTAAAACTTTCATACGATCTTTTCTCGGCAAAGAGGTAAAGTCTTTTTCTACTGGTACTGTAACAGGGCCTCTGTGGTATCGAGCTATAAGGGCTATTATATTCAATGCGCCTTTTTCTAACCCAAATATGTTTGATTGTGAAATAATATAGTGGCTGTGGACCTCATGGTTTGCCTCTCCAATAAAGGTTCCTACATCATGTAAAAGAGAGGCAATCTCGAGCAGAAATCTATCATCACTTTGAAAGCCCAGGACAGACCTCATTGCATCATATATTTTTAAGGCTGTTTTCCGGACATGTTTTGCATGAGCTTCGTCAAACTTATATTTTCGACCTATGTTGAGTGCTGAAGCTAGTGTTTGAGTAAAAAAATTTTCTTCTAAAAAAGCGGTGTTTGAAAACTTGCTCGAAATAAGTCCTTCACGGATTGTGGTATCTAAAACTATAAATTCTTCCGCCATTGTAAACTCTAAAAACAATTTATAAATCAATAGTGTTACAGGTAGCGATTTTACAAGGCTGTATGCAATTTGAAATTTAGCAGCAACCTCCTCAAGAGAAAGCTGTTCAATTTCATCGGCAAAAGCCAAGAAAGTTTTTCTTGGAATTGACCATGTTCTGGCTCCGAGGGATGTTCCTATTTGATTTGCGATAATTTTTGCTTCTGTTCCTATTGTAATAAACTGGTGAATTTTTTGAAGGCGAGCCCCCAAGTTTAAGTTTATACCTGCATTTTTTATAAAATCTTCAAGATAACGCTTTGTATCATTTTGCGACCCTGCCATAGCTTTTATATGCTGGTTAATGAGAACTGTCCCTAGCCGCAAGCTGTGTACGGTTACAATTTTGTCTCGCTGTAATAACATTATTTCAGTGGAACCACCACCGATTTCAAGAATAACAGAGTTTTTATTTTGCCTTCGGGGGTTATCTTGTCGCAAAACATCTAATACGGCTAAATACATTAACCGGCTTTCTTCAATACCATCAATTACTTTTACAGGGAATCCTGTTTTAACAAGGATACGATCTAAAAAAGTATCTCTGTTTTGGGCTTCTCGTAGAGCACTTGTTGCAAAGGATCTTACTTGAAAGGGCTTCAGGTTCCACCCTTCTAGTTGCTCTCTAAAACTTTCAAAGATTTCCAAACATTGCAATAAACTTTCACGGCTAACAACGCCAGTAGTAAAAACATCCCAGCCTAAAGAGAGAGTTTGTTCTGATTTGTCGATAATTTCCCATGTACCATCAGAGTCCACCTCAAAAACCATAAGGCGAGCGCCAGTTGACCCTAATTCAATAACAGCTTCAATTGTTTTCATACCATAACCTAAGAGCGAAAGAGTTCAAAAAAATGCTATTATAGCTTATCAATAAGCATAGAACACTTTCCTGAAGGAATAGGGAGTGTCTTTTTCTTTTCACCCAAGATGTTTATTGTAAAATAATAAAGCTTTTCGCTTTCCATCTGTATTTCCCATCCACGAGAACTTTTGTTTGAAAGAATCGTAATCAAATTTCTTGTAAGTGAAAGATTTTCTATTCCCATCATTTCTAAATTTGGAATAGTCCAGTCTACTGTTTTACGTGGGAGACTGATATTAAGCCCAATTATGTTTTCTATCATAATTGCTATCGTGGAAAGACCTGCAAAAGAGATATGTCTTTTTTTAGGGAAGGTTTCACTGTTTGCCATTTTAGCATAGCCATCTTGTAGTGGAAGATATGCCTCCCAAAGGTCACCATTTTTACTTGAACCTTCTGGAAATAGTGCATCTAGCATATGATAAAGATGTCGGATAGAGGCTTCCCTTGCTAAATCATAGCGTTGATATTTTTCTAAGCCCTTTATAATCATAAAGTTAAAGGCGGGGAAAACACTACCTCTGTAGCCTTCTCCATCTTTACTAAATCTTTTATGGTCTACCGAGAGAGAGGGAAACGGATGGTCTGTTCCAAAAGAGTTTGGGTCTGATAAATAGGAAATTAACTTTTCGGCTTTGTCTTCGTTTGGTATTTCTGCTAAAAGAGGCCAAAAATTTGCAACAGTTTTATGCATTAGTTTTTTTCCGTTTGCATCGAGGTCGTAATAAAAGCCAGTTTCATTATCCCACATCTGAGAATTTATGTGAGTTTTTAAAGAAAAATAAAGCTTTTTATACTGGAAGTTTAAATCTTTATCATTAATAATATCTCCAAGGGCCGCCATGTATAAGGCGTTAATAGCCATTGTAGCATTAAAGTCTATTGGATAAACGGTTTTGTCTCGAGGAGAATTAAACATTGTGCTTGCTTCAAACGGAACAGAGTATAAATTGTTATCTTTCTTAAATGTCGTTTCTATCCATGTTGAATATTTTTGCAATACGGGCATAACTTCTTTTATGCGCTTTTTGTTTGCTGTTTTATGATATAAATTAAACTCAGCCCAAGCAAAAAGAGGAAGGCCTATTCCTTCTGGGTTTGTGCTATCCATAACAGGAGCTTTTTTTGATAGCTCATATTTCCACCGAATAGCACCATTTTTCTCTTGACGAGCATATAAGAAGTCCAGGTTTTGATGTGCTGGAAAATTTCTATTTGAGTATACAAGAAAAAAAGAGGAAAAAATGGTTTCAAGCTGATCCACAATATAACTAGACTCATATGGATAAACAAAACAGCCATCTAAAGAGGTCTCTTGTGTTTTTCCATCTTTCCAAAAGTCTTGAACCCAAGCCCATGTTTTATCGTATATATCCACAAAGTCTTGATCGTAAAAATGTATTTTCGGGAAATCGCGCTTACTCACCGGTACTCCTTCTTTTTGCAACGCACACATCTTATTGTCAGGGTATATTATTTTTCAAAAATACTTCATTTACAGTATAACATGCTTTTTTAAAAAATGGAATAATTTTTTAAAAATATTTTCATTTTTTTGCAATAAAAGAAAATATTTTGTTGGTTTGTGTACGAATATCATTAATTTATTATGCAGCCGCTTGTTAATATGCAAAAAAAGGGGTATAATTATACTGTGGCAGAGTTATATGTTGTTGCAACACCAATAGGAAATTTAAAAGACATTACGTATCGTGCAGTTGAGATTTTTGAAACTGTAGACTTTGTCGCAGCAGAAGATACGCGGCGAACATTGCAGCTTTTGACGCATTTTAATATACGAAAACCCTTAATTTCTTGTCGAGCCCAGAACGAAGAAAAGGTTTCGGAAAAAATAATTGCGCTTCTTGATAAAGGCAAAAATATTGCTTTTGCAAGTGATGCGGGAACCCCTGGCATAAGTGATCCAGGTGCTGTCTTGGTTAGCCGAGTGAGAGCTTCAGGACACATAGTTGTGCCAATTCCAGGGGCATGTGCCTTTGCTGCTCTTATAAGTATTGCGGGTGAAGGTGGAAAAACAATTGTTTTTGAAGGTTTTTTGCCTGTGAAGTCTGGAAAAAGAAGAAGCAGGGTTGAGGATCTTTTAGAAACAGGAAGCGCGGTTGTTTTTTATGAATCTCCGTTCAGAATAGTTAAACTTTTAGCAGAAATTGCCGATATAGATAGTGACAGACGTGTTTTAGTTGGTCGAGAACTTACTAAAATGCACGAAGAAGTTGTAGAGGGGACGGCTGCAGAAGTTTATAATGAGTTTGCAAACAGAACAAAAATTCTTGGGGAATTTGCAGTTTTTGTTGCGGGCGTAAAGAAACTCAAACTTAGGAATGAAATGCCAAAGAAAGAGAGGCGAAGAAAAGTATGATTATTGACAAATTAGGGAGATTAGATCCTCTAAAAGACGTACAAAAAACTCAAAGAAGTGCAGTAAACGAGAGAGTATCTGCTGGTCATGATAGTATCGAAATTTCTAGTGAAGCACGTGCTATGGCAGAAGACATGTATTTGTCTGAAATAGCTGCAGGAACACCCGATGTTCGCATGGATCGAGTTGCTCAGGTAAAAGAAAAAATACAAGACCCTGCATATTTAGATGCAAACGTTATTTCTTCTACCGCAGACAAGATAATGGAAAGCTTCGGCTTGTAGAGCAAGGTCTATGTCCGATTTTGTTTTTAAACTGTCTCCAAACATTGTTTTAGGCTCATATGCTTCAAGTAGATTAGGGCAGTTTGCCAAAGAGTGGGGTACTCGATTTATGCTATTAATCGATCCTGTTCTAACAGAGTTTGGGATTACCGAAAAAATTACCTCTGCTTTACAAGAAAGAAGTATAGACTTTTTCGTTTATGACGAAATTCCTCCTGCCCCAGATGCTAATGTAATACAGCAAGTTTTTACACTTGGTCGAGAAGCGCATGTTCATGGAATTATTGCTGTTGGGGGAACAAAAATCAGTAATATTGCAAGAAGCGCCGCGGCTCTCTTTCATGAATTACATGATATATATGATTTTGTTGAAGGAATGGCTCCGACTTCGGGAGCGCTACCTGTAATATGTGTTCCGACAACATTGTGTGATCCCTTTATTTTTGCAGATAAAACCCCAATTATTGACGGACGTAGCCGACAGGTAAAAATGTTGAAAATGCAAGCAGGTTTATGCCGTCTCGCAGTTTTTGATCCAACCCTTACCGTTTCATTTACAGAAAGCCAGCGGATGTCAATGATTTTGCACACACTATGTATTGCAATTGAAGCTTACACATCACAAAGAGCAAATTTTTTCTCAGATAGTTTAATCGAAAAAGCTCTCGCATTATTAGGCTCAGTGCTAAACGAAAACCAAAACGAAGCTTCAATGTCATCACGCGAGGTGTTATCTTTACAAGCAGCAAGCATGATTTCCCTAGCCGCGGCATCAAGCTCAATTGGGGTAGGATCTGGCATAAGTCTTACAATTAATGCACGCCAAAAAATTTCACGCTCCTTGACCTCTGCAATTTTGCTTCCACATATAGTTGAAGAAGTTTCAAAATACAAAACAGATAAGATTGCAAAAATAGCACGGTTATTAAACAATATAAACCAAGATGTTTCTGATGAGGAAGCAATTTCAGGATTGTCTGAGGTAATCAGAAATAAGATTGCAGTAACAAATTTGCCTGCCCGTCTAAAAGATATTTCTATTTCAATGGAGCAGCTGGCTCTTGTTGCAGAAAACACAGAACAACTATCTGGGATGTATTCTTTTTCTCGCTCTATGTCTGCGGATGATGTTTTTGAAATAATAAAAAGTGCCTTTTAATAAATATGATAGACCCCGATAAGCTCTTTCAACTTAAACCTGGCTTAAAAAGGCGAAAAATCGCGCTTTGCTTTGGAGCCCTTGAGCGTGATATAGCAGGAATAGATTGTGATTATAACGATATTGGTGCAAATTCAGTAAAAAAGTTTGCTACAATGTCACGGGAAGAATACACAAAAAAGCTTGCCTGTCTTGTTCTTGAAGACCCAAAACTGCCAGGAGATGCAAAAAAAGAATTACGAGTGCTTTTAAATGAAAGACCTTTTAATGAAAGGCGAACATGCAATTATGCAAAAAACCGCCTTTTAGACATAATAGGAATTTTTCCAGCAGAGTGGGATTTGGTTGTTGCTCCTCATTCAAGCCCATCAGCGGTACGGTCTTTTTTTCCAAACACATTTGTTTATGCGGAAGACATTCGCTCTCCATTTAATCTAGGCTCAATTTACAGAACCGCAGAGGCTTTTGGTCTTGAGGGGGTATTATTGTCACCTTTTTGTACGGATGAAAATCATCAAAGGGCTCAGCGCTCTGCGATGGGGTGCTCCAAGTATATAGAAACTAAGCGCTTGTCTTTGGACGAACTTCCCAAAGATATACCAATATTTGCACTCGAGACGGGAGGATGCCCAATAAATGAGTTTGAATTTCCACAGACGGGAATTGTTATTATTGGCTCTGAAGAACTTGGAATAAGCCCCGACGCACTAAAAAAAGCTGATTATGGGCACGTAAGTATCCCTCTTTCAGGAATAAAAGCATCGTTAAATGTTGGTGTTGCATTTGGGATTCTTATGCAAGCATGGACGCACTATCTCCTTGCTCATCCTCAAAAGCAGATTTAAGCTTGTCTGATAATTGCACTAATTGCTCTTCATTCGTAATTTTAAATAACTCTAAAATATCGGTTTCAAATTGGTAATATTCAATATCTCCATGTTGATAGTTTTCAAGCATATTCGCAAAATAAACAACAGCAGAAAGAGGTTTTGCAATGTCTGGGTCATGATGAAAACGAAGTGTTTCTATGATTACAGGTGGAAAATTCCATTTTTCTGCAATTAAAGCTCCTATTTCAGCATGGTTTTGCCCAGAAAGAAGCTTTTCAAACATGTGAGGCTCAATAGTTTTTTCTTCACTGAGGTTTTTTAGCTTTGTCATAAAGTGAGGCTGTGCAGAATAGAAAACCCCTTTACCCATATCATGTAAAAGACCGCAAACATAAGAATCTTCTATAACATCTCTTTGTTTTGAAAAAAAATTTCGACTTAAGTTGTACGAATAAAAGGCAACTCTGTGGCTATGCTGCCATAGTTTTTTTTGATCGTCTGTTGCTGTTCCGACAGACTTAATAGACCCTACTGAATATAATAAATTTTTTATCCCGCGTGTACCTACCAACTTAACGGCATCAGGAATATTTCTGCACGGGGTGGATAGTGAAAAGGCGGCAGAGTTTACAAGCTTTAAAAGATCTGCAGTAAGTGAGACATCGCTACTTATGCTTCGTGCTATATCTGATAATTTAAAATCGGGGTCATTGAGCATGTTATTAATATGTAGTATATTTTCTGGGAATTGAGGCAACTTGTCAATCATTTTTACTAAATCGGATGAAAGAAGAGAGATTTTTTCTTGAGCATCCCCCATAAGAGGAAGTATTATCCGTGATACTGTTTCATTATTTTCTGAAAAAACCTGAAAACTGTCACCTGTTAGGCCAAGCTTTTTTAACATGAGAATCATGATAATAATACCAAGCCCTGCCCCTTCTGAGTCGTCCAAAATCTGTGAAAAAGCATCATCAACAGAAGAATATCTCTGTGCTCGTGCAATTTTGTCGTGTACACGTTTGTATTCAAATATGGTCAAGGGTGTGTTGTTTCGAATTTCAATTTTTATTTTTCCTGCTTTATGCTGAAAAATGAGTTTAATGTAATAGCCTTGTTCTTGTTGCATTTTTAAGTAATGTTTTATATTGTCAAGCGTATCTGTCTTGAAGGTTTTCATCCCTGTGTCATAATCATCAAGGTTGTTAATATCTAGTCCTTTTTCTTTAAAATAAACACGCTTTGTGTTAGCTTTTTTTGCATTTGTAGTGAGTTCGTTTAAGCAATAAATCAAATACTCTGACATTGCCTCTTGGTTAAGTTCTTTTAGGAAGGCCACAAGAACTTCAGCCATATATAATTCCATTTCGTGGGGGAGAGTATGAGTCATAATAGAAAGCGGAATGCCAGCTTGAACCGCTTTTGATATTTTTGATGTATCTAGTCTTGAGTCTGCCATGGTTTATATTATAGCATAAATAAGAAAAAAGTAAAGGTGTAAAATCAAAAAACCCAAATATTAATTTTTTCTGGTAATTAGAAATAAACATAAAAAGGCTGTTGTTTTATTTACCCTTTTCTATTATTATATATTATGCAGTTTTTCAGTAATTCCCTTGTTGGACAAGTTGTTGTTTTGGCCCTATTGTTATGTGTAACATTGCGGCCTTTGTTAAAAAAATCTCGAAACTTAGAAGCAGCAGCTTTTCTTGCAGTAATATCATTTTGCTTAAACATACTTCTCATCCTCATTTTTGGACTGAATGTTTTGTTAATTATCAGTCAATGTCTTACACTTTTTGTGCTCGTTACTAATATTGCATCAATATACAGGCTTTCACAGGGCTTATATTCAGACCGTCACAACACTCTTTTTTGTGTTATATCATATGTCGAAGCCGTTTGTGTTTTAGTAATTATAATTTTTTTCCTAATTTATAAACCTGTTTCATTTAATACAGAGATTCAAAAAAAAGAATTATACACAGGTTCCTTTAGCCGAGGATTTGTAGAAAAAGATAATATTCTTGATAGAACCAATTTAATAATAACAGAGTTCTCACTGGCAAACATGGAAGCAGCAGATACGGCAGTGGTATATTTAAGCCCAATTGGAGTTGTCTCATCTGATTCTGCCCTTCGGTTAAATACTGTTGCAGAGCTAGGAGTGCCAGTTCTTGCGGGAGACTTCTATGCTCCTGATGCCCCAAAAACAAATACTGCTTTGGACTTGAAGATAAACGTTAACCCAGTGATAACACCATATGTTTTACACTTTTTGCCAGAGTTACGAGATAACCAAAAAGAGGGCTTTTTAAACAATAAAGAGCTTGAGCTTGAAGCTCTTCTTCGTATTGCAGGGCAAAAATACTCTTCTGTGCTCATCCTTGCAGAAGGTGAAAACAGACAAATTGCATTAAAAATCCAGCAAAAATATCCTGATTTTGTACAAGATATTTTTTCTTCAACAGATGACTCAAGACTTAATGACTATTATGGAAAAAATATAGCAGACCTTGCTCTTTTAAATCCCCTTGATGCTTATCTTGCTAAATTTGATACAGCAGAGGAATATAGGGAACATCGACTATATGCAAGCAATGAAAAGCCACACCTACGATTTGCAAGGCAGCTTGTTTCTAGGGTGGAGGAAATAATTCAGGAGTAACAACATGACACTAGTTGAATTAGATTTATATTTTAAAGAAATTTTAAATATAGAAATTTATAACAAAGATCCTTCAAAGAATGGTATACAAGTACAAAACATAAACCCGAAAGAGCAAAAGATAACGAAGGTCGCCTTTGCTGTTGATGCTTGCATAGAAACCATTGATAAGGTCATAGAAAGCAGAGCTCAAGCACTAGTAGTACATCACGGCCTTTTCTGGGGGCACGAACAAACACTTACAGGAAATCATTATAAGCGAATAAAAAGGCTATTGGATAGCGATATTGCTTTATATGCTTGTCATATTCCTCTAGATGCAAATGAAGAAGTAGGAAATAACTACGGCTTAGCACAAAAGCTTGGTTTGAAAAATCTAAAACCTTTTGGTACGTGGAATGGTATGACGATAGGGGCGCAAGGTGTTTTTGAAAAACCGCAACACCTTTCTACTGTAGAAACCCTTCTGTTGGCGCCAAAGCAGACTCTTTCTACAGTGTTGCCTTTTGGAAAAGAAGAAATAGAAACCGTTGCAATTGTTTCGGGTGGGGCAGAAGATTTGCTTAGTGAGGCTGTAATTGCAAAGATTGATTTGTATATAACAGGAGAGCTTTCTCATGAATCCTATCATACTGCAAAAGAGTCAAAAATTAATGTAATAGCAGGGGGGCACTATAACACCGAAACAATAGGTGTAAATCTGCTAGCGAAAAAATTACAAAAAGAAAAAAGAGTAGAAACCCTTTTTATTGATGTTCCCACAGGGTTATAGGCATTATTAGCTAAAAGGTATATAATAAAAAAGTTAGGAGAAAATGTGAGTAATATAGATATGCTTGAAGAAAAAGAAAAAATCGGCGCCTTAAAAAAACTATATCCTGTTTTTTTGGCTGTAGGAATAATACTTGTTGATCAAATAACTAAGATTCTAGTTTTTAATAACGTTGAGTTTGGAACAATTTACGCAAGTTTTTTTGATGGATTTTTGAGAATAACTCATGTTTGGAATACTGGAGCCGCCTTTAGCTTTGGGCATGATTTTGCGCCTATTATACGAGCTCTTCTTTTGAGATGGTTTCCTCTTGTTGTTTTAATTGGTGTAATTGTATATTATTTTAAGACAGATGAAATTAGCAGGTTTCAACAGTGGTGCTTGTGGGGCATTGTTGGCGGGGGTTTTGGAAATCTTATAGACCGATTTTTCCGACCGGGTGGCGTTGTTGATTTTATCGACGTTGACTTTTTTGATATTAACTTTTTAGGGATGTATTTAACTAGATGGCCAGTTTTTAATGTTGCCGATATGTCTGTAGTTATTTCGGGAGCCTTGCTTTTGGTGTCATTTATAAAAGAAGCTATCGAAGAACTGAAAAAGTTAAAGAGAGAGAAAGAGGAAACTCTATGACAAAAATGCAAAATACAATCCTTTTTTTAGTGCTTGGAACGATTGCGAATGTATTGCTCACAATTGCTCTTATAGTATTGCTAACAATTGTGGGTGGACTAATTTTAGAAGAAAATCTTGGAACCATATTACCATTTATTTTTATTGCTGCTGTAATTGCAAGTATGATGATCTACCAAAAAGTAGCAAAAATAATCATTAAAAAATATCGGTTAGAGGAAAAAATGGTTCCTCTTATTAGACCAAAAAAAAGATAGGCTATTTTCCAACACAAAAACGAGAAAAAATGCTTTGTAAAATATCATCTGGGCTGACTTCTCCTGTAATTTCGCCAAGGTGGAAGAGAGATTCTTCTAAGTCTTGTGATACGGCATCGAGGGGAAGATTTTGCTTTGTTGCACTTATTGTTGAGCTTAGAGCTTCTAGGGCATCATCAACAGCTTTCTTTTGGCGCTGAGAACCAAGCCCCGCTTGATTTCTATCTACTTTTTCTTTTCCTAGAACTATTTCCTTTATTGCAGTAATCAAGGGGGCAACTCCAAGGCCGGTTTTTGAGCTTGTACAAACTTGTAAAAACGAAAATTTTTCCATTTCCTTATCTAGAAGCTCTTTTTCTATTTTGTCTGCTTTGTTCCAAACAACTATTATGGGAGCTGAAAAAGAAGAGATAGTGACAAGCTCTTCTTTTTTTAACCCCTTCGTGCTGTCAACAAGGTATACGACAAGGTCTGCCTCCTGGGCAAGCTCATGAGAGCGCTCCACGCCGGCTTGTTCAACTAGGTCTTCTGTTTTTCGAAGGCCTGCTGTGTCAAAAAGGCGGGCAGGTATTCCTCCAAGAGAAACCCAACTTTCTATCCAGTCACGAGTTGTTCCATGTATATCGGAAACTATTGCGCGTTCCTCTTTTAACAGCACATTGAAAAGACTTGATTTACCAGCATTTGTTTTTCCAGACAATACTATGCGTACTCCTTCCTGGTATATTTTTTCGCTCTTCCACGTTTGAGCTATCTGGCTTAGCTGCTCAAAGGCTTTAAAAAGTTTTTCAGGATTATATGAATTTGCAACAGCAGTTTCATCTTCTGGGTATTCAACTTCGGCTTCAATATCAGCAAGAGTTTCGATTAGTAGTTTTTTTATTTCATCAATTTCTGCATATAGATTGCCAGAAAGTCTGCCAGCAGCACGGCTCCTGCTCTCATCTGTTTTCGATTCAATAATTTCATGTATTGCTTCTGCTTGTGTTAAATCTATTTTTCTGTTTAAATATGACCTGAAGGTATATTCTCCGTTTTCAGCTATGCGGAAGCCATTTTTTTGTAACAAGTTATAGATTGCCATAACAGTTATGGGACCACCATGGCAAAAAATTTCAGCCATTTCTTCACCGGTGAAGCTCTTTGGTGCACGGTAGACGCCAACCATTATTTCGTCAATTTTTTTACCCATGTCCTGAATCCACCCATAAACTAACGTATTGCCTTCAGCATTTTTTAGCGCTTCGGGGCGTGAAAAAACCTGCGAGAGCAGAGAAAGTGTATTCCTTCCAGATAATCGAATTATTGCTAGGGCTGAAGGAGCAAGAGAGGTTGCAATGGCGACAATAGGTTCTTCAGGGGTGTATTTACCCATTACTAGCCCTTGAAAACCCAATTTTCATAGCAATAAATGTTTTTGGAAGAATAAAACTTGCAGTAAATCCTACTAACATATATCGAATAAACCGGAATAAATTATAATTTGCTTCTCCTTCTAAAGGGAAAACAAAGCTTAGTCCGGTATAAATTAAGGCTACAACAATAAGGCCCAGGATTGCTCTGAAAAGTTTTTGAATTCGGGTTCCTGCTTTAGCATCATACCCACCTGTATCACAGATATATATATAACCAATGCCTAAACCAAAGAAGGCTGCAGCCATTGAAGTGTCATGCGGTCCAATCCAGTTTAAAATAAAGGCAGTAATTCCAATGATTAGAATTTTAAGAGACCTAGGTAGTTTTATTACGTATGATTCAAGGAAGGGAACAAAGAGAATTGTTCCTAGTGAAATTATAAAGCCTAATGTCCAACCGAGGAGAACATCTGAAGGATAGTGAACCCCCAAATAAATTCTCGAAAAGCCAATAAGGAGAGGAAGGCCCACCGATAGAAACAGCTTTACAATAAATCGCGAAGAGACCTTTTCTTTTTTAGAAAATAAAAATACTGCATACGGCCAAAAGGCAGCAGAGTTTTGTGAATGTCCAGACGGGGTGGAAAAACCTGTTTCAGGAATGAGGCCTACTGCTGGATCTTGAATAAATGGGCGCGGTACACATAAAAAATCTTTGATGCTTGTGTTTATAGAAGCTGAAAACAAAACAAGCAAAGATACTTTTGCCGTTTTCTTTTCATCTACACACCAAAAGAAAATTGGCAGCAAACTAAGGTATGCAAGTGGGTCAGATAAAAAACTGATAAAAATCATAAAATAGGTAAAAAAAACATTTTTTACGCTTTGAATTGCATGTATTACATGCATACCCCATTCATATACCGAATTATCAAATAAAGGAATCATATTTGACCCTCCTTAGAATTTAGTTTCCAGAAAATATTGGTATCGTGTTGGCTATATCTCTTTCCGCCTTTGTCCACGGGTAAGGAGTGTTTTCTTCTGCACTGCCAATATGTGGACGCACTTCATCGTAGCGACCAACATTATTCCAATACATGTAGCCTGTGTCGGTTGCATCACGCACGCCAAAAACTTGCCTTTGGACATAATTACTGCTATAGTACTCCTCATCAAAAGAATTGTGACTTAGAAAAAAAGACTGAAGCCAAGGCCGCACAATAACTTGGTTTCTGGCAATAACAGCATTTCTATAGGTTCCATAAAAATATATCCTATAAGGGCGCTCAATTATTGGTGTGTATGCTAAAAAAATAGACTCAAAGTGGCTTGGATATGACATTGGGCTAATTACATCTACATAAGGAGCAATAAGTTCAACATCTTGACCTGTTCTTGAGCCGCTACGGTACCACCCATTTACACCATAAATATCTATACCTATTGGGGCATCGATGTTTTTTCGGGCATAGGATAGAAATGAGAGAAGAGCGCTTTCCTTGTCCATGCCGTCATCTTGCCAGCGAAAACTTGCATTAGACAAGTTGAGACCATCTGTTGGAAAGCGAATATAGTCGAATTGAATTTCATCAAACCCTAGAGCTATGAGCTCTTTTGCAATGGCAATGTTATACTCCCACACTTCGTGTGAGTAAGGGTCTACCCAGTGTTCATCATAGTATGATGGGCTTTCATCCTCATCATAATCACGAATACCAAGCCATGAATAGTTTGTTCTACTATCCCAAACCGCATACTCTCTCTGGTTATATTTATACAAGTTTGCATCTTTAAATACAACGAGACGAGCGATTAAATAAATATCTTTTTCTTTAAAAGTTTTAATAAAATTATTAATTTCAAGTGCGTAGGTGCTTACATGTGCTTTTTCTGCAACCAAAGGGTCTTTTGTATGGTATCGCAACAAACCTTTATCATCTTTCATATCTATAACGATGCTATTCAGGTCGTTGTTTTCAACAATTGAAACAAATTTTTCAATACCAGTCGGGCTTGTAACTTGTCCAGAAGGGACATAAATGCTTCGTTTGTCGGAAGCAGCAGCAATATATTCGCCGGAAATTGCGTTATTTCGAGTCATCCAAAGTTCACTCAAAGCAAAAGCTGTGTTTAAGCCAGAGATTGAAGGAGAAAGCCATACACATCGAGGGGGCTCTTTTTGGGTACTCAAAAAGCGAGTTATTGTATTAACAGTGCTTGTTTTATTTACAAAGGTGTTTGTGATAGGAGAAAAGAATTGAATCCCATCCATGCTTACAAATGATAACTCAGTTCCTACCGCAACAAGACTATCCCAAGTGTTTGTTGGGGTGTTTTGAGATGCAATAAGGGCAACCTTTTTTTCTTCCCATTGAAGCTTATATAAGCGAGGTAAAAAACTTTGCGAAAAATACACTTCTGTTTTGCTTGTTCCATCAACAGCTCGTTCTTGAACTGTTAAAATATCTGCTACTTCGTCTGGGTTGTCGAGTGTTGGCATGGTTTCAAAGCCTGTTGGAATATCTATCCAGGTGGGATTTGTGCTGTCTGGGTGTATATATGCTACTCCATAAATTGCATGGGATAGGAAAACGGTTAAAATTTCTGTATTATTCTGTGTTGGAAGCATTGCTACTGCAACTGCTTTTGCCCCTGATGTTCTTGCGCTAAAGCCAAGCGATTGCCAGCTTAATCCTGCGTTTCTACTAATAAAAACAGCTTCTTTTGTGGTAGTTACAAGAGTTCTTGAGTCTCCTGGAAGGAATTCTAAATCTTTCAATGGGTGAACTTGCTGAATGAAGCTTGTATTTGTTCCATCATATTCTTTAATTGTACTAAAGGGTAACCCTTTGTTTCTTGTTTCAAAATGTTTTAAATCTTTGCTAAAGATAACGCCTTTTGAAGTTAGCAAGTACCATCCATCTTTATACATTATCTTTTCTACAGATCCTTCACTCCAGAGGGGGGATGAATTTGGAGAAGTTGCTTGGAAAAGGCCTTTTTCATTTCCAATTAGGGTTTGAGAATATGGCGTAGTTTGTGTGTTTTGCGTTGAAACTCGCTGAGAAAAGGCAGGAAAAAGGGATGTTGATAATACAAGAAGTATTAGTAAAAAAGCAAAATTAAAATGTTTCATAATCAAAACATAATACCATAAAAATGCCTTGCGTGGAAAGAGGGAAAGTGCTATACTTTAAAAATAAAAGATGAGGCAAAAAATGAAAAAAACAGCTGTAAAAAAATTTGGTATTTTAACTTCTGGCGGTGATGCTCCTGGTTTAAATGCAGCTATTAGAGGCGTAGTTCGCACTGCGATAGACGAGTATGGAATGCGTGTTCTTGGTATAGAAGACGGGTATAGAGGCCTTGTTGGTGGAAAATATCGAGAATTACGTACAAGTGAGTTTTCAGGTGTTTTAACCCTTGGGGGAACCATCTTGGGAACATCGCGAGAAAAACCTTTTAAGAACCCCGTAAAAAATCCCGTAACAGGGCTCACGCCTGTTGAGAGCATAATTAAAAACTATCGAGACATGGAATTAGATGCCCTTGTTGTGCTTGGTGGAAACGGCACAAATACAACGGGGAAGCTTTTGCAAGAAGCAGGACTAAATGTAATAGGTCTTCCAAAAACAATAGACAATGATCTTGTAGAGACAGATGTAACGTTTGGCTTTCATACTGCAGTTGATATTGCGACACAGGCAATTGACAGACTTCATTCAACAGCACATAGCCATAATAGAATAATGATAATCGAAGTAATGGGGCATAAAGCTGGATGGCTTGGACTTTATGCAGGGGTTGCTGGTGGAGGAGATGTTATTCTTATCCCTGAAATTCCATATAATATTGATTCAATTGCAAAACACTTAAAAAACCGAAAGCAGCAAGGAAAAAATTTTTCAATTGTTGTAGTTGCAGAGGGCGCATTAAGTGAAAAAGAAGCTCTTTTAGATAAAAAGCAATTTAAAAAGGCACGGAAAGAAATGAGTCAATCAATTGGATACAGGGTTGCAAAGGAGCTAGAAGAAGCAACAAGCCTGGAGCCGCGAGTGACGGTTTTAGGGTATGTCCAACGAGGAGGTATTCCGACGCCCTATGACAGAGTTCTTGCTACACAATTTGGCGTGGAAGCAGCTCATATGCTAGCGCGAGGAGAGTTTGGCCGAATGGTTGTAATGAAAAAGGGCATAATGGATAGTGTTTCTTTGGACAGTGTTGCAGGAAAAATAAAAAAAGTTCCCCTAAGTGATAGGATTCTTTTAGCAGGTAGAGCTGTAGGAACATGCTTTGGCGAGTAGCTCCTCATTAAAGACAAGCAGGTTTACACCCGATACTCATTATATGAGTATGCATAGTTTAAAATGTCACTTTTGTGACATATGTGATGGGCAAGGATGTATTGGAGAGCTCCCTGGTATGGGAGGTTTTAACAACAACATAAATTTTATTTTAAACTGTTCTGCATGGAAAAGCGCGCCGGTTACAGAAAATTTTTATGAAAAAAATCCGCTTGCTAAAATCCGTCTTGGTCCGATGACTGGTGCTGTTGAAAACATAGGTTATGAAACAGAAGAGGCTTTTTACTTTGATATTATAGAGGCAGTAGGCGATTCGGGGGCGCTTTTGAGTATTGGTGATGGATGCCCTGATGTAAAGCTCCAAACTGGCATAGCCGCTGTTAAGGCAAGGCAACAAAAGCATCCTAACACAAAAGCCGCTGTTTTTATAAAGCCGTACCCAAATGACCGCATTTTTGAAAGAATTGAGTGGGCTGAAAGTGTTTCAGAAAGTGTTGGCGTTGACATAGATTCTTATAACATCGCCACAATGCGCAACTTAGTAAATCTTGAAAAAAAAACAGCACAGCAGCTATTAGAGATTAAGCAAAGCTTAAAAGTTCCCTTTTCTATTAAAGGTATCTTCAATCCAGAAGAAATAGAGCTCCTTGCAGAGGTGAAGCCCGATATAGTGATTATTTCAAATCACGGAGGCCGGGTTGAAAACAGAGTAGGAAGCACGGCAGACTTTTTAGTGGCTTATGGAAAAGAAATAAAAAAATATTGTGATCAACTATGGGTAGACGGAGGCATTCGAAGCTTTCGGGATATCCAACTTGCTAGTGCATATGGTGCACAGGAAGTAATGCTAGGCCGCCCCTTTGCAACTGCTTTGTGTCAAAATGGTAAACAAGGGGTAAAAGAGTTGGTTCAAAGCCTTTTAAAATAAGTACTTTAATATACAATATAAAAGCCCGTTTTTCAAAAACGGGCTTTATGTTATAAGATTCTATTTGTTTTATACATCAATGTTTTCAAGAGCCTGGTTAACAGAGCTTGAAACTTGAACATTTTGATCTGAAGTTGTCTTGATAGTTGCAAGAGAGCCTTGTACATTAGTTATTTGTGTGCTTGCAGAAGAAACCTCTTCTTGTAATGTTTTTGCAAAAACAGAAATATTATCCATAATTTCGCGTTGTTGGACAATTTTTCCAGAAACATCATCGACAATTTCACCATTTGTTCTTGAAGCTTCAACAATTGATTGCATAGAGTTCATAACTCCTCTTGTTCCAATGTCCATTTCTGCAATTCCCATAAGAATCCCATCTAGAGCGGCAATGGTGCCCTGTAGCTCTTCGGTGCTTTTTTCAGCTTGAGAAGCAAAGGAAATAACGGCATTTGCTGCGGATTCAACAGTTTGCTCATTCCCTTTAAGAACATCTCCAATATAGGCAGCATTTTTTGATGTTTCTTCAGATAGCTTTCTAATTTCTTGTGCAATAACGGCAAAGCCTTTCCCTGCCGTTCCCGCATGTGCTGCTTCAATTGAAGCATTCATTGCTAAAAGACCTGTTTGGTTTGCAATGTCTTCTACGGTGTGAATAAAGTCGCCAATGCTTGTTGAAGATTCTTTTACCTTTTGAACTTCTTGCAAAGCTTCTTGTACAAGTGTTTTTTGGTTTTGCAATGACTCTAAAAGAGTGTTCATGTTTTGGCTTCGTTGAGAGGCGATCTCATTTACACTTGAAAGATTTGTTGATATCTCTGTAAGAGCGACAGAACTTTCAGTGATTGAAGAGCTTTGAGACTTTGTTCCTTCTTGCATTACCAAGGAGTTTTTTTCAATAGTAGAAAACAAGTCTAACACGGTGATGATGTTCTGTGTGAGTTCGTTTGCAGAAGTTTGTAGTGTTGAAAATACGTGTGCCATTCTTTGCAAGTCAATAGTTGCATTTTCCGTTTCTTGTGAGAGCACATGTCCAACTTCAAGCCCTTGCTTGCTTTCTGTTAATACACCAGTAATTTGTTCAAGTGCATTTTTCACATTGCTTTTTTCTTTCTCTGCATATGCGTTAAGCGCAGAAAACATCTTAAAAAGGGCAACAAAGAGTATTGTTGCGGAAACCATACAAACAAGTGAAATTGCAATACAAGCAATATAGGTGGTAAGGTCTTCTTCAAGCATCAGGCTATATGACATCATAGCCTTACTAACAAACAGGACAATGGCAACGAAAGCATATGCAACTATCTCTTTTGCTGAAGAAGACAAAAGATATTTTGCAATAAACAAAAACAAGGCAAGTGCAATTATTCTATATAGTCCATATGGATTAGTACCAAAATCTAGAAAAAAGGTAACAATGCTTTGCGCTACTAAAAATCCTATAGTGGCCATTGAAGAGCCTTTTTTTATTTCGCCTTTCCTAAAAAATAAAAAGGCAAGGAGTATAAAGAACATTCCAAAAACCATAAATAATGCACTTTCCACTATTCCAACAAAAAACAAGGCAAGCATTATAAAAACAAAAATACCCAAAACGGCTAATGCTGTTGTAGTAAAAAAGGGTAGTTGAATTTTCTCTTGTTCTGAAAGGTCTTGCCTTGTAGTTTTTGAATACATAAATCTTTTTTGTGGCATTTTTTTCTCCTACACTGCGCAATCTGCGCATATTTTATTATACTTCAATTTTTTTTAGTTTCCAAATATCTGTTACGTAATCTTCAATTGTTCTATCTGATGAAAACTTGCCTGAGCGAGCAATGTTTAATAACACTTTTTTTGCCCATCCTAATTTGTCAGTGTATGCTTCTGCAACTTTTTCTTGTGCAGCACAGTATCCGTCAAAATCAGCTAGTACATAGTAAACATCTGGGCGTTGACCCTCAACACCATGCACCAACGAATCATATAACTCTCTAAACAACCCTGCAGACGAATCAAATGTCCCATCAATAAGCTGATTTAAAACCTTTGCTAGTTCTGGGTTTTTTTGAATGTATTGCTGAGGGTTATAACTATGTTCCTTTTCAATAGTTGCAATTTCGTGAGCAGTCAAACCAAATATAAAAGCATTCTCTTCGCCAGCCTCTTCAACAATTTCGATATTTGCCCCGTCCAGTGTACCAAGTGTTAAAGCTCCATTAATCATAAACTTCATGTTCCCTGTTCCAGAAGCTTCTTTTCCTGCAGTTGAAATTTGCTCTGATACATCTGAAGCGGGGAATATTTTTTCAGCTGCCGTTACTCGATAGTTGGGAACAAAAACGACGCGTAATTTACCTCTAACAAGAGGATCCTTATTTATTTTATCGGCTATAGAAGTTATTAGCTTGATAATTGATTTAGCCCTGCGATACCCAGAAGCGGCTTTTGCGCCAAAAAGGAAGGTGCGCGCAGGAGGGTTATAGTCTGGGTTTTCTCTTATTTTATTATATAAATAAATTATGTGGAGTATATTTAATAGTTGCCTTTTATACTCATGTAGGCGTTTTATTTGGGTATCAAAAATTGAATCTGGGTCTACAAACTCATTTTGTGTTTCCATAAGCCATTTTGCAAAGGCTTTTTTATTTGTTTTTTTGATATCCATCAGTTCATTTAATGATGCCTCATCTTTTGCATACTTTTCTAACCCTTTTAGTAATGAAAAATCTTTTTGCCAGCTATTACCAATTCGTTCTGTAATAAAATTTGACAGAAGTGGATTGGCACTTAAAAGCCAGCGTCGCTGTGTAACACCATTTGTTTTATTATTAAATTTTTTAGGATACAGTTCTGCCCAATCTTTGAGTTCGCTATCTATAAGGATTTGCGTATGCAATGCGGCAACGCCATTTACACTAAAGCAGGTGTGTATTGCAAGCCATGCCATGTGAATCATTCCATTGGCAATAATGCTCATGCGGTTGTGGCATGCATAATTGTTTGGAAATTTTTCAACTAAGAGTAATGTAAAGCGCCGGTTTATCTCATCAATAATTTGATATATGCGCGGAAGAAGAGCTTGGAAAATATCTATAGGCCACTTTTCTAAAGCTTCTGCTAAGATAGTGTGATTTGTGTAGGCAAAGGTTTCTGTAACAATTTTCCAGGATTCGTCCCATCCTATAGAATAATCATCCATCAATATTCTCATTAATTCAGGGATTGCAACAACGGGATGAGTATCATTTAATTGAATAACATGATATTTTGAAAAGTGTGAAAAATCTGTACCATACGAGCACGTATATTTTCTCACAAGGTCTTGTAAGCTTGCAGAACAGAAAAAATACTGTTGCTTTAAGCGCAATGTTTTTCCAGATGAACCAGAGTCATTCGGATACAATACCCGAGATATATTTTCTGCTGCATTTTTTCTTTCAACGGCGCGGTTATAGTGCATGTCATTAAAGAGTTGAAGGTCAAAGCCACTTGGAGAAGTAGCCCTCCATAAACGCAGTGTATTTATGGTGTTTGTGTCATACCCAACAATTGGCGTGTCATACGGAACAGCGGTTATTATTTCTGCCTCTTCTACAGAAAATTTGTTTTCACCGGCAGGATCTTTTTGAACTTCGACACGACCACCAAGTTTTACCTGTACAGATAAATCGCTTCTCTTTATTTGCCAAGGATCTCTATGGCGAAGCCAATTGTCAGGATATTCAACCTGAAAGCCATTTTCAATGTGTTGTTCAAACATTCCATATTCATATCTAATTCCATAGCCATATGCTGGATAATTTAAAGTAGAAAGGGAGTCTAGAAAACATGCCGCAAGTCGACCAAGCCCACCATTTCCGAGTGCTGCATCTGGTTCATGGTCTTCAATAATGTTATAATCAATTCCTAGCTCTTGCAAAGCTGAAATCACATTGTCTTTTAATAGTGTATTTATGAGGTTGTTTCCAAGTGCGCGACCCATTAAAAATTCGGCAGAAAAATAATAAACAGAGCGAACATCTTTTTTTTCATGTGCGCTTCGCGTTTTCATCCAGTTGTCCATTGTCATTTCTTGGATGGAAGCTGCACTCGCATCATATATCTGTCTAATGGTTGCGGTATCAATTTCTTTGCCATACTGTCGCTTTAAGCGAGCTTTAATGCGCTCTTTAAACATGTTAGAATCAAAAACCATAGTTACTCCTCGTGTTATACTATACACCAAAATATATATAAAAACAAGCTTATTTACTCAACAAAACAACCATACTATGGGATCGTAACAGGTATGTTTCATTCGAGTTTACAACCTCCTCCTCTCCAGGACTGAGAAAGTCTTTAGGAGTAGGAAAAGCTGTATCTATAGCTCTAAACCATTTTTTTTCAGAAGAAGGTTGGCAAATTTTTACCGGGATATCCTCTTTTGAAGAATTCAACATAAGATAAAAGTCGTTGTCGTCTCGGTCACTAAATATCTCTGCTCGGCTCCCATCCATTCGGCAGGCTAGCATTCTGTTTTCCTTAGACCAGTCAATGATATCGCCATTTTCTCCAAACCAAGTTATATCTAGAAGGCTATTATAAGAAAGGTCTTGCCCTACGAAAAATTCGGGACGGCAAAAAGCTGGATGATGCAATCTAAATGTAATGGCTTTTCGCGCAAAAAGGAAAATTTCGGAAAATCGATCCTTTTTTGTCCAATCAATCCAAGATATTTCATTGTCTTGGCAGTAGGAGTTGTTGTTGCCGTTTTGAGTGTTTCGAAATTCATCTCCAGCAAGGAGCATGGGGGTTCCTTGCGATAAAAAAAGAGTTAAGAGAAAGTTTTTTATTTGCTGCATGCGATGAGCTTCTATGTCTTTGTTTTCTGTGGGGCCCTCATAGCCATAATTACTACTAATGTTGTGATCTGACCCATCTCTGTTTTCTTCACCATTTTCTTCGTTATGCTTTGTGTTATAACTAACTAAATCGTTTAAAGTAAACCCATCGTGGCTTGTTAAAAAGTTAATGGAGTGAAAGGGTTTTCTTCCGTCGCGCAAATATAAATCAGAGCTTCCAGAAAGTCTGGTCGCTGCACTGCTTGTATAATTAGCATCCCCTCTCCAAAAAGACCGAATATCGTCCCTGTAGCGGTCATTCCATTCTGCCCAGCGCCCTCCAGGGAACCAACCAACTTGATATGCTCCTCCCGCATCCCATGCTTCTGCAATAATTTTTGTGTTTCGCAAAACCGGCTCTTCGGCTATTCTTTCTAACATGGGAGGGTTTTCCATGAGGGTACCATTTTGGTCCCGTCCTAAAATAGAGCCTAAATCAAAACGGAATCCGTCAACGTGCATTTCACATACCCAGTACCGTAAGCAATCAATTATAAAGGTTCTAACAACAGGATGATTGCAATTTAGCGTGTTTCCGCAACCTGAGTAATTTTTATAGTATTGTTTTTTTGTGTCTTCAAGCATGTAGTAAATAGAGTTATCAAGCCCTTTAAAATTAATGGTAGGACCATTTTCATTTCCCTCTGCGGTATGGTTAAAAACGATGTCGAGAATAACTTCAAGGCCATTTTTATGCATTTCTCTAACCATTTCTTTAAACTCGTTAACGCACTGACCTGGGTTTTTATTAGCGGCATAGGAGGCTTTTGGTGCAAAAAAGGACATGGTGCTATAGCCCCAATAATTAGTGAGTGCTTTTCCTGTTTTAGGATTTGTGTTTGAGTTTTCATATTCATCAAATTCTTGGATAGGTAAAAGCTCTATACTTGTTATGCCTAGCTCTTTAAAATATGGAATTTTTTCTATCAGGCCTTTGTAAGTTCCTTTACTCTTTACGCCAGAAGAGGAATCTTGAGTAAAGCCCCTTAAATGGGTTTCGTAGAGTATGCTTTTTCTGAGGGGATAATTAAGAGGCTTGTCTCCTTGCCAATCAAATTCTGTGTCATCAACAACCACACCTTTTGGGAAGGTTTCTTTTTCAACAGCCTTTTGCAAAAGGCTTGCTTTCTTTGAAGAAGATCCTCCTTTGTTTTGAATATATTTAAACAGGGAGGAATATGTTATTGCTTTTGCATAAGGGTCTAAAAGGTAGAAGTCTTTGTTAAAGCGATGCCCTTTTTCAGGAGCAAAAGGACCTTCTACAGAATAAACATAAAGGGCTCCTGCTCTTGCCCCTTCGATATGAATATGCCAAACATCACCTGTTCTATTTATTGTAGGGTCGAGTGTATATGAAAAATATGGTAACGTATCTTCTTCTTTTTCAAAAAGCAAAATTTTCACGGAAGTCCCGTTTCGAGAAAAAAGACTAAAATTGACACCGCCCTTTTTTATGCTTGACCCATAAGGCATTGGTGTTCCACAAGAAACTTTAAATGTATGCATTACAATAGTATAACATAGAAAGATATAAAAAGTTACATGTTTTGTAATTCACTTTTATTTTTTCCACAAGTTTTCCACAGAGAAAAAGTATTCGATTTTGATTGCCTAGCCGCAGAGACCTTTTTTTGCTATACTTATGTTTAGGTATTTTTTTTCTCAAAAAAACCAAAAGTGCCTTTTTTTTAAACACCGTTCCTTAGCATATTTTTTATTTTAGAAAAGGGTAGATGATTTTTTATTAATAAACAAAAAAATGAGAAAAAAAAGGTAGGTTTTGTGCAAAATTAGATATTTTTATTGAATTTTAGGAGATTTAGAGCAAAAATCGCAAAATTTTTTTAAAATATCTTAAAAAAAAATACTTTGGTATAGTATGATTGTATTTTGATATGGAGGAAATAAAAAGAATTTTTTTTCACTTGATTGCATGGAGAGGCAAAAAATTTGTAATTTTATTAAATATACAATCTGCAGGTAGAACATTAAGATGTTTTACACAAGTTTTCCACAAGGAAAATATAAATTTCACTTTTTTTATTGGGGTTAGTAATTATGAAAAAGAAAGAAACCATTACAATACAAGATAATACGGTGGACACAGCTACAGAAGGGCAATTTAGTAGAACAGAAAAACTCTTAGGTATTGTTCAGGTAAAAGAGCTTCGTACAAAAAAGGTTGTTGTTTTTGGGCTTGGAGGAGTTGGTTCTTTTGTGGTAGAAGCTCTTGCGAGAGTGGGTATCGAAAATTTTGTAATAATAGACAATGATACAATTGTTTCAAGTAATTTAAATCGGCAACTTTTTGCGTTGCATTCAACAATTGGGATATTAAAAACGAAATGTGCGAAAAAACGCATGCTTGAAATAAATCCAAATCTTTTTGTAAAAGAGTATCCGATTTTTTTTGAAGCTGCAACGGCCGACCAATTAGATGATGAAATTTCCACTTGTGACTACATTGTAGATGCCATAGACACGGTAAGTGCAAAGCTGTTGCTAATTGAAAAAGCTAGACATTTTAATGTGCCAATCATTAGCAGCATGGGAACAGGAAACAAGCTTGATCCTTCTCTATTTGAAATAACTACAATAGAAAAAACAAGTGTTTGTCCCTTGGCAAGAGTAATGAGGAGAGAATTAAAAATACGAGGAATAAAAAAAGTAAAGGTTTTGTTTTCAAAAGAGGAGCCCATAAAATGTCATCCACCAGCAAGCATTTCCTTTGTGCCATCAGTTGCAGGCCTCCTAATTGCAGGAGAGGTTGTAAGAGATTTACTGGATAAAGAACCTGCTACTTTGTATCATCGATGAGCTGCACATCCCCTTCGATGTCGTTTTCCTCTAAAAACTTCATTTGATTTAAAAACTGCTCTTCATCTTCCTTGCCAAAAAGAGCAGAAGAAACAGAGGAGGTTTTGTTTTCGTCTAGCTCATCAGCATAAGTAATTTCTTCTACCTCCTCTGCATATATGACCTCTTCGTCATCAACAGAAATAAGAAAGGCTTCGTCCACCTCTGAGGCAATTGCTGCTTCATGCAGTTTTGAGTAGTCTGTTTCATCAGGCTGCGTTGTTGCTAAAACGGTTTCAATGGTGTTTTGCAAAAAAAATCTAATATAGGCTTGGATAGAAGCCTTTGCATTAAAGGGTAACCCTTTTGTAAATAAAAGTACAATAAAGAGCTTACCATTGCTTATAAAAGATTTTAATACAACAGTATTGCATCGTATTTTTTGAGAGCGCAAAATGAGCAAAAAATCTTTTAATACCATATTAGCCGTAAACGCAGAGGAAAGGTTTGTAGGAGCAGTGCAAAGGAGCCCTGCAGAACTAATGTTTTCAATGCGAAAGGTATGCTGGCTACCTGCGAGGACGCACTGAGCAGAAATAAGTTTGTCAGAACCGCAGTCTACCCGTACATATTTTCTCACACCTTTAGCATTATTTATTTTTAAAATTCCTTCTATTGTTGAAACTAAATCATCTTTTTTTGCTACAAGTGAAATAAAGCCCGCGGGGATAGATGCATTTAATAAAAAGTGATTTTTGTCGCTTGTTCTTGCATGTGAAGACATGACTCCTAAAAATACTGTTGCCAAATCTATATCAGCATTAAAAGAAACAATGAAGTTATACCAGTGATCGATGGGCATTTCTCCATCAATGCAGACAAAACACACAGAGTCTTTGTGTGCGCGGAGAATAGCTTTTGCATGCTTATAAGAATCTATTACACAAACTTCATATTCCTTGTCAGATAGCACGGGGATGATAATTTTTTTAAAATCATAGGGGGGGTTGAGAAAAAAAATTTTTTTACCTAAATCTACACTTTCATTTGACTCCATGCTAACTCCAAGCTAATTGCTCATGAAAAAATCATCCTCATTTAAAGGATAACACGATATAGACTTTTTGGCTACCACAAACGGTGACAAATTATAAAAATAAGACACATGTTTGTTTTTTTTAAAAAGCGGTATGAGGCCACTTGAGTTTTAAAAAAAACTTCGGTACACTACCCTTATGAAGAAGATAGTGTGCGTGATTTTTTTAACTAGTTTAATTGGGTTGGCTTTTTCACAAACACCTCAAGGTGTTTTTAATGAGGTAAATGCACAAGGGCGTGATTTTTCTACCATGAGCTTTAAAGCCGAAATGGAAATACTCTCTCGAGGCCGAACCCTAACAAAAGCCTTTTTTGGCTATTTACAAGATGAAAAAAATGCATCTTTTATGGAATACACAAATGCCCAAGATGCGGGGACACGGTACTTAAAGATTGAAAGTGACATGTGGATTTATATCCCCGAAGCAGCAGATGTACTAAAGCTTTCTGGACATTTGCTTAGGGACAGTATGATGGGAAGCGATATTTCATATGATGACATGGCAGACCAAGGTTCGCTAGAAAACGATTACCTTGCCGAAAGTATGCAAAGCACTACTTTTGAGGGAAATGAGGTATATGTTTTAACCATCAAAGCTAAAGATGAAAATGCTGTAAGCTATATCCGACAAGATTTATATATTGATAAAAGCACTTATAATGTATTAAAAACTGTTATGTTTGCCAAAGGCAGAAATGAAGACAGGGCCATTAAAGAATTTACGATGCGAGAATATAAAACCATTGGAACTCTCACTCTGCCCATGGTTTTGGAAGTTGTGGACCTTAGAAAAAAGAATTCTAAAACAGTTGTAACATATACAGAGATTGAGATTAACACTGGCATAGATGATGAAGTTTTTACACGAGCATATTTGGAAAGATAGGTATAAAAGTGAAAAAAAAGACATTTATAGGCATGGCTTTCATGCTCTTTTTTCAACTTGGATTAAGCGCGCAAGTTACACTAAATGGGAGCATTGAAAACACCTCTACACTCGTTGCTGGAAGTGGGCCCACTGATTTTAATAATGCTTCTCAATTAAAGCTTTTGCTTAACTACAATAATGATGGCGTGTGGAGGTTTTTTTCTGATATTCGCATTTCAGCTTTTTATGGCTATGATGGCATTTTAGGAAGTGGCTTTTCTGTAGTTGATAAAAATGGAAACTATGCTCTCGGCCTTGATATTTCTCGCCTGTATGTAAAGGCAAATTTTAACTCTGCGTCTTTTACGTTGGGAAGAGACTACCTTAGTTTTGGTACTCCTTTTCTTTTTAACACGCTAGAATGGCATAAGAATTTTTCACTTTTAGACCCCACTCAAGCAAAGCCAGCAATAAATCTTGTTTCACTTACTCTTCCTGTTGGGTCGTACGGAAAGTTTCAAAGCTTTTTAGGTGGGGACAATAGCTGGGATGATGTTCTTTCGGGAAGCGAGCTTGTGTTGGGAACAAGCGGCTTTGAAGGCGGTCTTGTTTACCAATATAAAGGGGATAATGAAAATGTAATAGGAGCTTTTTTTAAGGCAGATATATTTATTTCAATTGGTGGTTCATATTCATTTCATTTAAATAATGCACTTGTTAATACAGAAAAAAAAGATTATAGTCATGAAGCTGCAGTATTTTTAGATTATAGCTTTCCTATTGGTTATTCTTCTCTTGTGGTTAATCAATCGTTTTATTACAATAGCTTGGGCGCCTCAAGCGTAGAAGATCTTGCAACTACATCATATGGAGACTATTTTTTTAGGTCAATGCTTTATTCGTATTCATCTTTGAGCCTAGCTCTAGATGAATTTACTGCTATCGGTATTGATGTTCTTGTAAGTATGATTGATGCAAGCGGCTCTGTGATTCCCAAGGTGCAGTATACGCTTTTGGATAATATGATAATAGAGCTTGCATCTGGCATTTATTTTGGAAAAGAAAATACAGAGTTTTCGCCTAAGCAGCCTTTTATCCCCAATGCAAGTGTTTCACTCGCGCTAAAAGCAAAATTTTAACAGAGAGGTTTTATATGTTTTTAGAAACAAAAGAAATTAAAAAAATATATGGAGAAGGAAGCGTTGCTTTTGAAGCACTAACTAATATAAATATTGAGTTAGAAAAAGGTGTTATTGCCTCTCTTATTGGCCCCTCTGGATCTGGCAAAACAACACTTTTAAACATTATAGGGGCTCTAGATAAAGCAACGGCAGGCGAGGTTGTTATAGATGGAGAAGCACTTTCTTCTAAAAACAACAAGCAAGTTGCGAAGTTTAGAAGGGACAACCTAGGTTTTATATTTCAAAGTTATAACCTTATTCCTGTGTTAACTGCATATGAAAATGTTGCTCTTGCCCTTTTTGATGCAAGTGAAAAAAATAAGCGCGAGAGGGTTATGGCACTATTGGAACGGGTCGGCCTTTTGGGAAAGGAAAACTCGTATCCCAATCAGTTGAGCGGTGGGCAACAACAGCGTGTTTCAATAGCTCGTGCTTTAATAAAAAAACCAAAGCTCCTACTTGCTGATGAGCCAACCGCAAACCTTGATAGCGTAAACGGAATGCAAATTCTTGAGCTTATTTCAGGCATAAATAAAAAAGATGGTATTACCGTTTTATTTTCAACACATGATGAGCGTGTGGTGGATATTTCTAACAAGATTTTTACTCTTGAAGATGGAAAAGTGGTAAAGACGGTATGAATAACATGATGCTTTTTTCAATGGCTGTAAAAAATATTTTACGCTCAAAGAGGCGAACATTTAGGACAATAGCCATTCTATCAATGGGTGTGGTAATTTTTGTATTTTATGGAACACTTATGAGTGGCTTTAATAATATTTCTCTTGAGGAAACAATAAAAGAAGATACCGCACATATTCAAATCCGCAATAAAGACTTTGATGAAGACTTTCCGTACGCAACAGATAACATGTTTCGTTTTGATGCAACAAAGCTCAATGCAGTTGAAGGAATTAGTTATACTCCCACTATTCGCTTAAACGGTGAAGTTGATAATTACGAAGATACCATGAGTCTTATTACTTTTGGTATAGACCCAATTACTGCTAACGATGTGTTTGAAATAAAAACAACCGCACAAAAAAGCCTTGGGGATATGGCATGGCTTGGGTCTTCTCTTGCTCAAGATATGAATCTTTCAGTTGGCGATTATATAAATATCACCTTTAGAACAAACGAGGGGGCTTTTATTTCTGCAGAGTATGAAATAGGAGGCCTCTTAAATTCTGCAAATTTTTTGTTTTCTAAAAATGGTGTAATGATTGATCTTACAGAGCTTCAGTCAATGCTCAATACAGATTCCATTACCTATGTAAATATAAAAGTTGAGGATGACAATCAAATTGAGAATATAAAAAACAACATAAAAGATTCCTATCCGAGTTTGTCTGTTCTTGGCTTAGACGAACTCACAAAAGATTTGCAAGCACTCAATTCCACAAAGAATGCCTTTATGTATCCCTTTTATGGCATAATAGCGCTCATTACCTTTTTGGGACTTGCAAACTCTATTTTAATAAGTGTGTGGGAAAAAAGAAAAACAATGGGGACTCTTCGCTCCCTTGGTTTCTATGATAATGAAATTGTGAGAATTTTTATATATGAAGGTTTTTGTATTGGTTTAATAGGGGCTATTATTGGTGTTTTATTAGGAGTTTTAATTAATATTCCTATGGCTTCTGTTGGACTTGATTTTGCAAGCCTTGCAGCTACTGGAAGCGGAGATTTTGTTTTTGATGCAGATTTTTATGTTCCTCCAGTAATGAAAAGTTCTTGGGACCCTGTGTTTTTTCTTGGACCATTAATAGTAATTCCATTTGCGTCTGTGTTTATTTCATATTTTCCCGCTCGAAAAAGCATTAAAATGAGTATTGTAGATTGCATTCAAAATAAGGACTAGCCCATGCTAATGTTTAAACTTGCTATAAAAAATATACTTCGTTATAAATCACGTAGTTTTTTAACCGCACTTGTTATAGTTGTCTCTGCACTTTCTTCAGTGTTTATTTCGGCCTTCATTGAAGGCATGATTAGCCATATGATTGATGGGTATGCAAAGTATCAAACAGGACATATACGTATTACCACAAAAGCTTTTTTAGAAAAGGAGCGCTTTGTGCCGTTGTATGAATATATTCCCGCAGTAGGTGACATTGAAAGTACCTTGCGCAGTGATGAAAGAATTGAAAATGTTATTCCAATGGTTAGGTTTGGAGGATTTGTAGGGCAAGATGATGAAAGTGTTCCTGTTTCTCTTATAGGTTTTGATTTAGAGAATAATTCATATGGTTTAAAAAGCAGATTAATAGAAGGCAGTGTTAGAAAGACAGGAACTGTGATAGGAAGTGATTTGCAAAAAAGACTCGATGCTTCAATTGGGGAGGCGCCTCTCATTGTTGCAACAACTATAGATAGTGCTCTTAATGGTACTAAGACACCAATAATTGCAAGCTCTTTTTTTAATATGAGTGCCTTTGACAAGAACACGATTTTTATGGATTTACAAACAAGCCAAAATCTTTTAAGAATGGATGAAGGTGCTACAGAAATATTTGTTATGATAAAAGATCAAAAAGATTTAGAAAGCGTTACAAAAGATTTGCAAGGCATGTATAGCGATTATGCAATCGAAACGTACAAGACGCAAATGGGAACCCTTTACACCACAATGGAAATAGAAAAGCAAATATTAAATCTTATAGCCGCCATAATAATGTTTTTAGGTTCTTTGGTAATTATTAACTCTCTTGTTGCAAGCATGTATGAGCGGATAAACGAAATTGGCATGCTTAAGGCGCTAGGTTATTCTGATTTTGAACTTACAAAAATGCTTTTTTTTGAGGGCTTGGTCTTTGGCCTCATTGCAGGAGGAACGGGCTTTATGCTTGGGCATGTTTTGGTAGCCTATGTTTCTCATATTGGCTTTGACTTGTCGAGTATGATGAGCTCTGTAAATATGCCAATTGATGCAGTTGTATATCCAAAAATGACTACACTTAACGCTGTTATTACTGCTTTTATTGCTATAACAATACCGGCCCTAGTTTCTCTTTTCCCGGCAAAAACCTTGAGTAAAATTACCGTAGTAGAAGCTCTGCATACAAGAAAGTAGATACATTGTCAAAAAAGCAAACACGGCTGTTTTGTATAAATATGCAGAATTTTGTATTTTTATGCAAAATTTTATTGACAATTTGTATAAGTATCAGTATAATAAGAAAAACAAAATTTAGGAGAAATAACGTGAAAAAAGTATTAAGCGTTTTAATTGTACTTTTACTTGCAAGTGCTTTTGTATTTGCTGGTGGGTCAAGTGATGAAGTTGAAATTAATGGCGCTGCAGATTTAGCAGGTAAAAAAATTGGTGTTCAAGGTGGAACAACCGGTGAAGCTTGGGTTCAAGAAAATGTAGAAGGGGCAGAAATTGCTTCTTTTAAATCAGGAATAGATGCCGCATTAGACTTAAAAAATGGTGCAATTGATGCAGTTGTATTAGATGAGCTTCCTGCAAGAGAAATTGTTGCAAGAAACGATGATTTAATGATTGTTACAGATCAATTTGCACGAGAAGAATATGCTATTGCAGTTAAAAAAGGCAACACAGCACTTCTTAACTCAATCAATGCAACTATTGAAGAATTAAAAGCAAATGGTGGCTATGAAGCATTAGTGCTTTCCTTTATGCCTACAGATGGGAACATTGTAATTCCTTCTGTAGAAATGACAGGAAGTGGTTCTCCAGTAAAACTTGGAACAAACGCCGCCTTTGCTCCGTTTGAATATGTTGAGGGTACCGAGGTAGTAGGTTTTGACATTACTATGGGTCAATACATTGCAAATGATTTAGGGCAACCATTAGAAGTTGTAGATATGGCTTTTGACAGTCTTATTGCAGCCGTAGATTCTGGTGTAATTGATTTTGTTGCAGCAGGTATGTCTGTAACTGAAGAAAGAAAGAAAAATGTTGACTTTTCTGTTCCTTACTATGAATCAGAACAAGTTATTATTGTAAGAAAATAATTTTTCTAAATAAACACGCCCTGTTGTACCCTTGTGCTGCAACGGGGTTTTTGTCATTTTAAATGCAATAGCAAAGTATTGCAAAAGGACGGCACGATTGTTTCAATCTTTTTATGACACTATCATAGCAGGGGAGCGCTGGAAGCTCCTTTTTGAAGGTTTGGGCATAACCCTTTTTATTGCGATAACAGCTATTGCAATAGGCACTGTTTTGGGTTGTGTTTTTGCCATTTTAAAAATATCAAAAAATCCTCTTGCACGCGGCATAGGTAATGTTTACACAACGGTTATACGTGGCATCCCGTTAGCTACGCAGTTAATGATTTTTTATTTTGTAATTTTTGCACCGCTTGGTATGGATAGGCTTACCGTTGCGGTTCTTGCATATGGTATAAATTCTGGAGCATACTGCACTGAAATTTTTAGAGCAGGTATTCAAGGTGTAGATATTGGTCAAATGGAAGCAGGACGCTCCCTTGGATTAACCCGCTGGCAAACACTTATGAAAATAATTTTTCCACAAGCAGCAAAGGCCGTTCTTCCAACCTACACAAGTGAATTTATTGTACTTGTAAAAGAAACATCAATTGTAAGTTTTATTGCTGTTATGGATTTAACAAAGGCTGGCGATATGATTCGAAATGCTACCTATAATGCATGGTTTCCTCTAATTAGCTGTGCCGTACTTTACTTATGCATGACCCTCGGCTTAACAAAGATATTTGCTGTGCTTGAAAAGCGTATGGCAAGAAGCGATAGGGGGTAGTTTATGAACATGATAGAAGTAAAAAATCTTGATAAAAATTTTGGTGAGCTCCAAGTTTTAAAAAATATTACAGAAACTATTCGCCAAGGGCAGCGTGTTGTAGTAATTGGCCCCTCGGGTTCAGGAAAAAGTACTTTTTTGCGGTGTCTTAATCGTTTAGAAGATCCAACTGGCGGGCATATAATTTTTGAAGGTTCTGACATAACAGATAAAAATACAAATATCGATGCCCTTCGTCAAAAAATGGGAATGGTGTTTCAGCATTTTAATCTTTTTCCGCATCTTACCGTTATGCAAAATATTACCCTTGCTCCGTTAACACACAAACTAATGACAAAAGAACAAGCAAAAGAAAAAGCAATAGCTCTTCTTAACCGAGTGGGATTAGCTGATAAGGCGGATGAGTATCCATCACGCCTTTCGGGTGGCCAAAAGCAACGGATAGCGATTGTTAGAGCTCTTGCAATGGAGCCCGATGTAATGCTTTTTGACGAGCCTACAAGTGCTCTTGACCCTGAAATGGTAGGCGAAGTTTTAGAAGTAATGAAGCAGCTTGCAAAAGAGGGAATGACAATGGTTGTTGTTACCCATGAAATGGGCTTTGCTCGTGAAGTTGCAGATGAAGTATATTTTATGGACGAGGGAATTGTTGCAGAAAAGGGAAGTCCCGAGGACATCTTCGGGAAGCCCAAAAATCCGCGATTACAACAATTTTTGCAATCAGTTTTATAAAAAAGAGGTGCGACACTGCACCTTTTTTTTATAATATGATATAATAACTATATCATATACAAAGGATAATAAAATGACATTAAAACAGCGAATTTTACGGAGTAAAGGAAGCCTTAATATTCTTTTAACACTTTTTTGGGCAATAGCATATATTGTAAAACCAATAGCTATAAATCTTTCCTATGCTTCAAGTGCATGGACATTGCTTATTGTAATAACATCATATCTCGTTATAAATTCTTTAGAAGTAGTGCGAGGATTAAACCTAGTAGCTATTTCTTCGGGGCAGGAAAAAATAGATATTAGACCGATGGTAAAAAGGGCAAAAAAGAGAGTAATTGTGCTGGCAATTATTTGGGTATCTTTTTTTCTCGTTTCTATTGCTTCTATGGCACTTTTTAATTATAGGGCGTATAGAGATCAGTTTGGTGAAAGCGTTTTAACAGATTTTTCAGATGATGTTCAATTGGTTGATTTGAGCCAAGTGCCTATTGTAGATAAAGTTTTGGCAAGAACTCTCGCAGATAGAAAGCTCGGTGAAGACCCTGGTCTTGGCTCTCAAGTATTTGTCGGTGAGCCAGTAATACAACAAATAAACGGAGAGCTTGTATGGGCTGTACCGCTTCATCACTCAGGTTTTTTTATGTGGTTTAGTAATATGTCTGGTGCTCGAGGATATATAAAGGTTTCTGCAACAGATTTACAAGATATAGAATTAGTAAACACTCCTATTAAGTACCAACCCAATTCGTATTTTTTTGATGATATTAATAGATATGTTAGGCTTTTGAAAGGGCAATTATTTAGTGGTTTAACAGATTATTCTTTTGAAATATCTGATGACGGAGATGCGTATTGGATAATTACGCTCTATGAGAACCGCTGGCTCTTTTCACTTCCTGAGGCAACCGGTGTTATTACTTTAAATGCAACAACAGGTGACATTGCAGAATACAGTATGAGCGATATACCGTCTTGGGTAGACCGTGTACAGCCAGAAGAGTATATAATAAATCAAATAAACAACCAAGGACAATATGTGCATGGTATATTTAATTTTTCTAATAGAGATAAGTTTATGTCGAGCAGCCAAATGGCAATTGTATACCAAGAAGGAAACTGTTTTCTGTTTACAGGCTTAACCTCTGTTGGCGCTGATGAATCTGCTATTGGGTTTTTAATGGTAGATATGGTAACAAAGGAATCAAAACTATACAGAATTAGTGGTGCAACAGAATATGCTGCAATGCTTTCTGCACAAGGAGCGGTTCAACAATTTGGGTACTTTGCAACATCCCCTATTATTATTAATCACAACGGTATACCAACTTATTTTATTACTTTAAAAGACAATTCAGGTCTTATAAAACAGTACGCCTTTGTTTCTGTTGAAAATGTAACATTGGTGGGAACCGGCGATACTATTACAGAAGCGTTACGAGATTATAATAGTGACATAGGGGCTACCAATAGCTTTGTTGAAGAAAGCGGTGAAGAAATAGTAGTTAGCGGAAATATTTTGCGTATTGCATCTGAAACAGGGGACTTTGGACAGAATTATAACTTCATTCTTGAGGGAATCGAAAACAAGATATTTTATGCCCCACAAGAGCTTAGCGTCGAATTATCTCTGAGCCAAGTAGACGATGACGTAACTATTTCCTATTATGAAACAGATGAGGGCATAATTAAAGTGATTTTCTTTGATAATACAGAATTTAGTCAAGAATAGCGTAAATAACCTATGAAGAAACATGTACTATGTACAACACTTCTTGTAGAAACCTCTCCACAAGCGCTCCCTTTAGGCGTAGCTTGTGTGGCTTCCGCAATAAAAAACTCCATGCAAGATGTGAGTGTTGAAATAATTGATTTTTCGCCGGAGCAAGAGTCTCTCAAAAACAAGCCTTTTGAAAAACAGGCAGAAGTAATTGCTGCTGAAATAATTGAAAAAAAGGCCCCTGTTGTATGCTTTTCTGTGTATGTTTGGAACAGGCATGCCCTTTTCGAGGCTGCCAAGATAGTGAGAAAAAAGTGCCCCGATACCCTTTTGCTTGCTGGGGGACCAGAAATTACCGCACAAGCAAACTTTTTTCAAAAAGCTAAAGAAATGGTGTTTGATTGTGTAATATGTGGAGAAGGGGAAGATGCAACAAGCGTCGTTATAAAAAATTTTTTCGATGAGGGTAAAAAGCCAACAGAAAAAGTACAGTTTGCAAATCCATGCAATCTTGAAATGTTGTCTTCACCATATGTAGATGGGACACTTGATGCAGCAAAATATTCAGGGGCTCTGTGGGAGCTTGCACGGGGGTGCCCCTACTCTTGCTCCTATTGTTATGAGTCAAAAGGTGAAAAACAAGTACGCTATTTTCCTAAAAAACGGCTATATGAAGAACTAGATTACTTTGTTGCATCAGATATTGCACAAGTATTTGTTTTAGATCCCACCTATAATGTAGAAAAAAACAGGGCGCTTGACTTACTTAGATACATTGAAAAAAAAGCTCCTGATATTTTTTTTCATTTTGAATGCAGGGCAGAGCTTTTAGACAAATCCCTCGTACAAGCTTTTTCAAAAATTTTGTGCTCTCTTCAAATAGGACTTCAGTCTTCTAATGAAAAAGTTTTATCATTAGTAAATAGGCCGTTTAACAAAAAAGATTTTATCAGAAATATAGCCATGTTAAATGATGCCGGGGTTGTTTTTGGTTTTGATGTAATTTATGGCTTGCCAGGAGAAACCTACGAATCATTTTTAAAAAGCATTGACTTTGCATTAGAGCTCTATCCTAACCATATTGAAATATTTCAACTAGCAGTTTTACCTGGCACAGACCTTTTTGATAGGGCAGAGGAATTAAGGCTTTCTTTTATGAAAGAAGCACCTTATTTAGTACTAGATACACCAATTTTTTCAAAAAGCGACATTGAAAAAGCTAAAACTTTTTCTTTTGCTGCATCTCTTTTCTATACTCAAGGAAGGGCGGTGCCATGGTTTTTATCTTTAATAAAGCCACTACAAAAAAGGCCTTCGCAAATTATAATTGAATTTATGAGTTTTATAAAGACAAATGGCATAACTAAGGATAAAAACCTTTCGTTTGATGACATAGTTTTATTACAAAAAGATTTTATAAAAGGGCTCTATACAAAGGCAAATGTAAAACATCTCATTCGGTTTTCGCTTGATATTATCGATTTAAATGCTGCAGTATCTAGGTACATTGCAGAAGGAACAGAGTCGACGGTACATCTTAACTACCACCCTGATGACCTATTAAGTCCGTACAGTCAAGATCCAAAATATTTTGTTAAGCATGCAGAAGCCTTTTCCTGTACGGTTGAGGTGAGTAAAGAAGTTGAAAAAAGAACTGGCGAGATATATACAATAATTTTTGATGATTAAAATAATGTCTGTGAAAGAGATTGCGCACTTTGCCCTCAAGAATTCTTGAGGGCTTTGTTTTTAAGAGCTAAGGTTTTGTAGTTCCTTTGCGTATTCTTTTTTTATTTCTTCCTCTATGGTGCGAAGCGCTCTTTGAGCTGCTTCATCTTCTGTAAGATGTGCTTCACGCCCAGTTAAGCCCCATGGTAAAAAGGTTTTGTTTTTAATATCAACGAGTTCTGTGTTTAATGTAAATCGCACATACTTATTATTTTGACTTGAAGACATTTCAAAAGGCGAAATTAAGAGTTCACCATACAAGATATAAGGCATACTTGAGGTAGGATTTCGAGGTGCTGTTAGACTTTCACTTTTAAATCCAACGCTTTTGAAGGCGTTGCTAAGTGCAGTTGAAACTCGTCTGTCAACATCGCCTGAAACATTTACACCAATATATATTTTTTCTTTTTCTAATTGAATGAGGACAGAAATGGCATTGGAGCTTTTGTACGCTAAATCAATTGACTTAAACATTGCAGGATTTATTATAGAAAGAAGCTTTAGATATGCATCATTTTCAAGGGCAATGGCTAGTGCGTTTTGGGCAGCTCCAACACCTTCAAAAGTTGCTTCGTTATCTATCATAAAATTTAATAATCCGTTAATGGCATCTTCATTTTCTCTTATTTTTTGCGCATAGAAGCCCCCGACTTCACTTCTATCTATAAGAGCTAGGGCATATACGGTATTATCTTTAGCCGTCCATACCTCTTGTATTTTTATACCTATAATCTCATCAAGAACAGAACTTGTTGTGACTGTTGTTTCATAACTTCTATTAAGATCTGTTAGATTGTTTTCAAAGCTTTGCGTTGCTGTGCTTTCGGCTTGAACACGTTGGCTTATTATCTTGCTTACATTTGCAACTGCTTCTGCCTCTGCAGTCGAGCGATCTTGTGCGTGTCCTACAGCTCCAAGATAATTAGACTCTGCATATTCTGCATGTACATCGGTAACCCAAGAAGGAGCGCTTGTGTTTGTAGACGATGTGCTTGTGCACGAAAAGGCTAAGCTAACACATAAAACACAAAGTGCGCCTAATTTAATTTTGTTTTTTTTCATTGTAAACATACAGCCTCCACTAGATTTACGTTATTTGATGTAACTGTTACTTTTTCACTAATTTGTTGATATAGAATATTATTACGTGCATCATAGCACGTAATCTTAACGTCATACAAGCCCTCATCTAAGTTTATTCCGCCTACCCAAACAAGAGCTGGGAAGTATTTTGAAGATCGTATATCTGCCTGTTCAGAAAATTCAGTAAATAGGTTTGCAAAAATATTAAACAAAGAAGCCCACTGCGCTGCGTCACTTTGTTGCATCGCGCTTGTAACGCCCGCATTTACGGCAGTTTTTGATATTGCGCGGAGGATTGTTTTTAGGTATATTAGACCTTGTCTTTGTTGAAATGTATCAACTGCTATGTTTTCTACACTTTCTATGACTTGAAGATTTCCTGTATAAATATTTTTATCTTCATCTGTTGCTTGTATGTGAATTGCCGATACTCGGGAGGAGTTTTTTTCCATAATAGGGAGTGCTAGTTTAAACCATGTATCGTCAATTAGGCCTGGGAGCCTCACTGTTTCTTCTCGCTTTTCGGGGGCTGTACCCGTATAACAAAAAATATTGAGCCGCTCTTTGTCAGTTGGGATAGAGAACTCATCTTGAACTGCTTTTGGAACGGGAAAAGGATAAAGTTGGGCTTGGTTTGTAAATGCTTTTTCTATAAAGTTTTTATCAATTTGCGCAGAGTCCATTCTTCCAATAGAGCGGTACAACAGAAGGCTTACATATCGCGCAAAGGCTGAGTCATAAAACTCCATAGTTTCAAAGGATTGTCCAGATGGCAAAAGAGAGTCAGCGTTATAGCCCTCTCGTTGTGTTTGCGCACGAGCTTGTTCTAAAGCTGGTGCATATTTTGTTGATAGTAGCTGTAGCTTATTATTAAAGCGCCTAATTTCTACAAAGGCTCCCTCTGTGTTTCCAAGCTGAATGTAATTGAGCGCCATGAAGAGGTTTGTGTAAATATCTTCAAAGTCTTCTCCTGCATAATCTACTATAGTATCATTAAGTACATATGAACCAATTGTTTGAGTTATGCTTATTGCAAAATATTCTTGAATAAGTTGTTCTGCATTAGAAAGATGCTCATTTGATATTACATAATCACCATTATACCTTGAAAGCATACCTGAGTCTAAAGCATATAATACTTTATCAGTTTGTTTATAAAGGGTTCCTTTTTGAGACTCTAACGAGATGTACGCTGTTGAAAAGTCCCCTTGACCGACTTGTGTATCGATGCTTTCAAAGTCTCTCGTAGACGCACAAGAGATTAGTATAAAAAGAGATACACAAAAAATAATTGATAAAGAAATATTAAGCCATTTTCCAGGGAGAAAATGGCTTTGAGTTGATGAGAAATGGTTTTTATTGTTTCTCAATTGTGTAAACATACATTAAAATCGTGTTTTAGGGTTTGTAATAAACTTTTTAATTTCTGAGTTTTCACCTACCCAAAGCTTGCGGTTTGTTTCGATAGCAATGAGTTCAGCTGTTACATAATAAGTTCTTGTTGCTTCGTTATCTATGGCATCTACAATTGTTTTTACAGAGCCAACGAGCATAAAGTCTGCGCCTGTTTCATTTGCTAATCTGCTTGCAGTTTCTTCGCTTGCCCATTCTTGTTGTTCAAGTCGCTCTTGCCTGATTTCATCGCGTTGACTTGCATCTGCAACAAACTCTACTCTTCCACTGTTTATAAGTGCTGCTTCAAATTTTTGAGAAAGAATAGATGTATCCAAGTGCTCATCACTTTGATTGCTAAATGTACCTACAATAACAACTGGTAGCTCTCCATTGTTCTGGATATAGTTGGTAATCGCAGGGGCTGCAACGCATTCTTCAACGAGCGAGTTTGCAACGAGCCTTACATCGGTGTCATTCCAATACCCGCTTAAATCAGTTTGAGTTTCTGCATCAATGCGTTCTACCTTTGTTGATGCACAACTAACTACGAGTGCTGTTAGGCACAAAAGACTTAAAATTTTTACTGTTTTCATTTTATTGACCTCCAAAAATGTATGCAAATACCTTTGCATCTTCTATTGTGTTTTTTATTGACGAATTTTCATTTGGCATGTGTGCTGTTTCTTCAAAAGTTGCCCAAACAACTGCATTATATCCTTCCAATCGAAGAAATGCTCCAACGGTTCCACCGCCTATTCCTATTGGACGAGCCGTGATTCCACGTAACTCTTTTATAGCCCTTGTTAGTTCAATTACAACGGGTGCATCAACGGGTGTTGGTGGAGTTTTTTTTGTTCTCTCTTCTTCACACGTAATGCGAACATTGTATTGTTTTTCTACTTCACTTATTCGCTTTGTGATTTCTTTTCGAATGTCTTCAAGCTCATAGCAGGGAAGTATTCTACAGTCCATGTAAAAAACATCCTCTCCTGGGATTGTGTTTATATTTGGAACATTAGCTTCTCTTTTTGTTGGCTGAAAGGTTGAATAGTTCGATTCAAAAATATCATCAGTTTTGTTAAAGAAATTTTCTAAGTCATGTAAACGAAGTGAAAGGGCTGAGGCTGCTATGCACGCATTAGACCCCAGGTCTGGGCGAGAACCGTGGACTTGTTGGCCTTTTACAATAAATTTTAAAGGAAAGCCCGTTTTTTCTGCAACTTCTATTGTTTGACCCGTTGAATCCCCTGCATCTGGAATAATAATGAGGTCTTGTTTTCGGAATAAATTGTGTTCTCGCAAAAGGTACTGAATACCATAAGCTGAGCCAACCTCTTCATCTGCAACAAAAAGAAGTTTTACTGTAAAAGCAGGCTTTATGTTATGTTTTAAAAAGGCAAGGGCAGCAACAATACTTGAAACCAAGCCTTGTTGGTTATCTTCTACGCCTCTTCCATAGAGCTTTCCATTTTTTTCCACTACTTTCCAAGGGCTATTGTCCCACTGTGCAAGTTCACCTTCTGGAACAACATCGGTGTGCGACATAATCCAAATAGTTTTTTTATCACTTTCGCCTTCAATTGTCGCAACGAGATTTGGGCGAATGCCGCTCGATACGCGTGAATCGGGCGCATCAAAGCGCTCTAAGGTAGTAATGTTATTCGCCTTTAGCCATTCTTCTAAGGCAAGAACTTTTTCAAGCTCGCCATCTCCACCGCTTTCTGGGGCGATTGCGATTTTTGCGGTGAGTGTTGTTTGTAAATCAATAATAGTATCTTTGCTTTTTTCAATGAATGAAAGTATTGTATCAAAGTTTTCCATTTTTCCTACTTATTATACACATTCCAGGTTGTTTGCACGAGGGTATCAACATCGGAGTTTTCTGCTTTCCAATTGAGCTTTTCTCGTGCAAAGGCAGAGGTTGCATAAAGACAAGCAGGATCTCCCGCTCGGCGCTCTACATATTTTGTAGGAATTTCTTTTCCTGTTATGCGCCGTGCTGCCTCGAGCATTTCGGTAACCGTAATGCCCACTTCGCTTCCGAGGTTTACTTTTAGGCTTTCGTTGGTTTTTGAAATAACATTAAGGGCTTTAACATGCGCAATGGCAAGGTCTTTAACATGTACATAGTCTCTAATACAGGTTCCATCTCTTGTGTCGTAATCTTGTCCAAATACTTGTAGTTCTTTTCTCATACCACAAGCAACTTCCATAATTACAGGTAAGAGGTTTGCAGGATTTTGCTCCAAACCTGTTAAAACTCCATCTGGGTCATAACCTGCCGCATTAAAATAGCGAAGAGATGCGAATTTTAATCCTTTAAGCTTATCGTACCAATCCATATAACTTTCTATATCAAGTTTTGTAAAGCCGTAGTAGTTCTCTGGGTTTTTTGGATGGTTTTCGTCTATGGGTAAGTATTGGGGTTCACCAAAAACTGCTGCCGAAGAAGAAAACACCATGTACTTGCAGTCATGTTTTACCGCAGAGTTTAAAATATTGAGCGTACCTGTAATATTGTTTACAGAATATTTTTCAGGAACAATCATTGATTCGCCCGCTGCTTTAAAAGCTGCTAAGTGTATGAACGCATCAAATTTTTTTGAAAAAGCGTTGTCAAGGTCTGTTACATTTAATATATCGCCTTCAATAAGGGCATTTTTTTCAAATAAATTTTGCTTTAATCCTGAAGAAAAATTATCAAATACCGTTACTTCGTGGTTATCTGCCATGAGCTCTTTTACAACATGACTTCCAATATATCCTGCGCCACCTATTACTAATACCTTCATACAGCCTCCAAAAACTGTTCCTATTTTAGCATAAAAAGACCTTGTTTGCAAGAGAAGGAAAAGACAAAGAAAACGAAAAAATGACATAATTTTTGTATCTTTTTTTACAAAGAAGTGTTGTATTTGTATAGGGTAAAGCTATGAAAAAAAAGTACATGAAACACTCACGAATAGTACATCAGTTTTCTAAGCGAAAATTTTTCAAAAGGCTTTTTGGGCTTCGTTTTAAATTGGGCTTTAGTAGGGCCGCAAGCAAAAAATCGGTACACATTGGGCGCTTTTCTTTTTTGCATACGCGTTTTACAAATCGTACCGCTGAAGAAAATTCTCGCCTACCCATTAACACAGAAATGATTTGGACATTGCCGTCCACATATAGTTTCGTAGTTATTAGCGACATACACTTAAAAAAAGATGACACGAGAATGCTCGAGAGCTTACAGCATGCGTTTATTAAAGGGGATGCCTTTATTGTTGTAACGGGAGATATTACTGCAAGTGGCGGAAAAGAAGAGCTGGAATATTTTGTAGAGGTTATGCAAAAGGTTCCTATTCCCTGCTATCCAGTAATTGGCAATCATGATATTTACCGATTTAATTGGCCTACTTGGCAAGATGTTGTTGGAGAAACGGTTTACAGAATAGACAAAGAGGACACAACACTCATTATGCTCGATTCTGCAAATGGATTTTTGGGTAAGTTTCAGCTTGAATGGTTAGAACAACAACTTGAAACAAGAAGAAAACATGTTTTTGTTTTTAGTCATTGTAATTTTTTTATTCCAAGAAGAACGGTGTTGCAACAGTTTGCAAATTTTACCGAAAGGCAGCATTTTGTAAACATCTGTAAAGGCAAGGTTGATGCAGTGTTTACGGGGCATAGTCATAAGCAATATAGCCATGTTGCAGAAGGTGTGCTGTTTTTAAATATGGAAGACTTTAGGGATAAAGGAACCTTTTGTAGGGTTCATGTTTCTCCCAAAAAATTTCAATGCACCTATGCGAGTGTAGTGGACATTGCAGTAAAATCTTAATTACAGCATTTCTTCTCTAAAATCTTCGGC